>CAZIWA010000060.1:0-32529 GCA_964542875.1 uncultured Phycisphaeraceae bacterium | reverse complement strand
CTCGAAGACGTCTACAACGGCTCCAGCGTCGATATCGAATTCACCCGCCAGGACACCTGCCCCACCTGCACCGGCACCGGCGGCAAACCCGGCACCAAGCCCACCACCTGCCGCACCTGCGGCGGACAGGGCCGCGTCGCCCAAGGCGGCCTGGGCGGCATCTTCCAGATGGTCAGCACCTGCCCGCACTGCGCAGGCGCAGGCAGCGTCTACCAGGACAAATGCACAGACTGCCGCGGCACCGGCCGGAAACCCAAAAAACGCGTCCTCAACGTCAAGATCCCCGCAGGCATCCATGACGGACAGGCCGTGCGCATCCAGGGCGAAGGCGAACCCGGCGCTCAAGGCGGACCCCGCGGCGACCTCCACGTCGTCGCTCGCGTTAAGGAGCACAAGCTCTTTGAGCGGCAGGATGACCATGTCATCCTGAAAATGCCCATCAGCTTCACTCAGGCCGCGCTTGGCGCCAAGGTCAAAGTTCCCTCCCTCTCCGGCAGTGAACTCACAGTCACCATCAAGCCCGGCACCCAGCATGGCGACCATGTCCTTCTCGAAGGCAAGGGCCTGCCGAATCTCCGCTCAGGGCGCTCAGGCGACATGGCCGTCTTCACCATGATCGAAATCCCCCACACCCTCACCGCACGCCAGGAAGAACTCCTGCGTGAGCTGGCCCAGATCGAAAACAACGAGGTCGCCCCCAAGCGTAAAAGCTTCATGGGCAAAATGGCGGATTACTTCAAACGTTAAAAAACCTTAAACAATTCGTGGAACAAGGCTGGGCACTGGCCAAGAATATCAGTGGTCTTCAAGACCACTCCCCAGGTCCCGGCTCAACCTCCGATAAACAAACCAAACCTTCCAAAGCAACGAACCAAACCATGACCCAAGACAACACCCAAGATAATTCCAGCGCTGAAAACCAGGCCCCCAACACCCCCGGCCCCGACGATGCCCTCAAGGCCAAA
Source organism: uncultured Phycisphaeraceae bacterium (assembly GCA_964542875.1). Lineage (GTDB taxonomy): Bacteria > Planctomycetota > Phycisphaerae > Phycisphaerales > Phycisphaeraceae > CAZGOM01. The sequence goes on along the minus strand of CAZIWA010000060.1, from coordinate 31,564 downwards.
GACCAGCGCATCGCCGAGCTCGAAGCCCAGGTGACGCAACTCCAGCACAAGGTCCTCCTGGCCGCGGCCGAGTACCAGAACGTTGTCCGCCGCTCGCAGAACAACATCGGCGAAGCACGCGAACAAAACACCATTGATATCGCCCGCGCCCTCCTCAAGAGCATGGATCTCTTCGACATGGCCCTCGCCTGCGACCCCAAAAAGGTCAGCGCGGATTCCATCCTCATGGGCGTCCAGATGGTCCATGCAGAAATGCTCAAGAGCCTTGAATCCTTCGGCATCAAGCGCGTCGAAGCCAAGCCCGGCCATGAGTTCAACCCCCTCATCCACGAAGCGGTTTCCCACGTCCAGGCTCAGGGCATTGAATCCGGCAAAATCGCTTCCCAGCTCCAGTCCGGCTACAAGCTTGGCGAAAAAACCCTCCGCCCCGCCAAGGTCAACATCGCCGAATGATCCCAGAGTGCTCAAAGCACGGCACAACTCTGCATTCTTCCCCCACACCGCACGCAAGTGCGGTGTTTTTTTTCGCCTCTTCCTCTGGCTATAGTGACTCACCACACCACCCTTCTGGGAACCGCAATGCCCCAGCGCACCCTTGCCATCGGCGACATCCACGGCTGCCTCACTCAATTCGAGGCGCTCCTCCAGGCCATCGCCCCCACCCCAAACGACCACATCGTCCTGCTGGGCGACTATGTCGACCGTGGCCCCAATTCCAACGGCGTCCTCCGCAAGATCATAGGTCTTTCGCGCACCCACCACGTCACCGCGCTCATGGGCAACCATGAAGAACTCATGCTTGATTCCCGTAACGGCTTTGAAGAACTCCGCATGTGGCTTGCCGTCGGCGGCATGGCGGCCCTTGCCTCCTACATCGGCCCCCGCGCCTTGAACCTGCCCGCGGCCCAGTGGCAAGGCAGCCTCGCCCACATCCCCCCTGAACACTGGTCCTTCCTGGAGTCGAGTCTTGTGCCTTATCTGGAAACCGAAAGCCACCTCTTCGTCCACGCCAGCGTCGCTCCCGGCCTGCCGATGAATCAACAGATGGACATCACGCTCCGCTGGACCAGTTGCCACGATATGCGGCCCCATTTCTCCGGCAAAACCATCGTCTGCGGGCACACCGCCCAGCCCACCGGCAAGCCACTGAACAAAGACCACTTCATCTGCCTGGACACCCACGCCTACGCAGGCCGTTTCCTCACCTGCATGGACACCGAATCAGGCGCCATTTGGCAGGCAAACCCCCAAGGCGCCGTCACCAAAGCCCACATCAATAATTTCTAATCTCGATTCCCATCACAACAGGCTCACCGGGTCCACATCCACCGCCATCGTGTTGCCTGCGTGAAGCTCGCCCGTGTTTCGCGCTTTGGTCAGCAGCCGCTGCAGCCCTGCGGCGTCCTTCGCGAGGATGAGTAATTCAATCCGGTAATGCTCCGCAATCCGGCCCACCGCGCACGGGTTAGGCCCGCGAATCTCCGCGATCCCCTCCAGCGCCTCGTTCGCGGCATTGAGTGCCCCGGCCACGCGTTGCGCCAGCGCATGGCACTTCTCCAGTTCCTCATGCCGCACCACCACCCGGGCCATCCTCCCAAACGGCGGAAGCCCCGCGTCCCGCCTCAGTTCCAATTCCCTCTGCGCAAACCCCTTGTAGTCATGCTTGCACGCCAGCATGATCACCGCATCATCCGGACAATACGTCTGCACCACCACCAACGCGGGATGGATCGAATCCCCACGCCCGGCCCGGCCCGCCACCTGGGCGATCAGGCTAAACGTCCGCTCCCCGGCCCTGAAGTCCGGCATGTGCAAAGACGTATCCGCGGAGATCACCCCCACCAGCCGCACATTGGGAAAATCCAGCCCTTTGGAGATCATCTGCGTCCCCACCAGCAGGTTGTAGTCCCCCCGGGCAAAGGCATCCAGCGACTCCTGATAATCGCTCCCTGCGCGCATCGTGTCGGAGTCCATGCGCAGCATCCGCGCTTCGGGGAATTTCTTCGTCAGCTCTTCTTCGACACGCTGCGTGCCAAGCCCGAAAATGCTCGTCTTCTTGGAGCACACCGGGCACGTTGCCGGCAATATCTGCTCTGCATCGCAATGATGACAGCGCACCAGCCCGCCCAGCGGAAGCTTGCCGTCCTTGTGATACACCATCGTCGTATCGCAGTGCTCGCACCCCATGGTCCACCCGCAGCCGTGATCCGGACATGCGATGTAGTTGGCGTACCCACGCCGGTTGAGCAGCAAAATCGCCTGCCCGTTGGTCCCCAGCGTGCTCTGTAGCGCGCTCTCCATCCGTGCGCTCATCAGGTGAATGCCTTTGCGGTGCTTGCGCTCAGACACCATGTCCACGATCTGCACTTTCGGCAATCCTTCGCCCACCACGCGCTCCGGCAGGGAGAGATACCCAAACCGTGCCCCCGTCGCCTTGGGGTCACCCGCGCCGGCGTTGTAGTAAGTTTCCAGGCTGGGCGTCGCGCTCCCCAGCACCACCGGCACGCCCAGCATCTGCCCGCGCCGCACCGCCACATCGCGCGCGTTGTACCTTGGCACCTGATCCTGCTTGTAGGAATTCTCGTGCTCTTCATCCACGATGATCAGCCCCGGCAGCCTCGCGCCTGAATCGCTCCTGGTCACCACAGGCGCAAAAATCGCACTGCGCGCCCCCACCACCACCGGTGTCCGGCCGGACTTGATTTTGTTCCATTGATCATGCCGCTGCACCGGCGTCAGGCCCGAGTGCATCACCGCCACCTTATCTCCAAACCGGCTGTAAAACCGGCTCGCTGTTTGAGGCGTAAGCGATATCTCCGGCACCAGCATGATCGCCCACCCTGGCGTCGCCTCCCCCAGCACCACCCGCTCGATAAGCCTTAGATAAACCTCCGTCTTGCCCGACCCTGTCACACCATGCAGCAAAAACGGCTTGAACTCCTGCCGATCGATGTACGGCAGCACCTGCGCAAACGCCGCTCGCTGATGAAGGCTCAAAGCCAGCTCCGCGGTCGATTTCGACGGCGCAATCGTCATCGCCCCCCACCCCGCCGACACCACTTCCACCGTCCGTTGTTTCAATAGCCCCTTGTCCATAAGCTGCTTCACCGGCCCCACGGTCTTCACGCCCGCCCGGTCAGCCAGCACCTTAAGTTGCAGCCACGGCTCACCCGCATCCGCACTCGCCCTTGCCGCATCCAGCACCGCCCGCTGCGCCATGCTCAACTTCCCCTTAACCTCTTTGGCTTTCCCCTCCTCCTCTCCGACACGCGACGCCGGCCCCGGGGTACGAGACTCTTCTCCCTCCCCCACCAACCCCACCTCCTGCCGCTTCACCATCCCCGCGGCCTTCTTCACCGCCGCCGGAAGCATCGTCGACATCACCATCCCCACCGGCGAGCAGTAATACCCCGCGATCCACTTCGCCAGGTCCACCAGGTCTTCCGGCACGCTCACCGCGTGCTCATCACGTCCGATCAGCGCCTTGATCTTCCTCGCCGGCACGCCCTCAGGCGGCGCATCCGCAAGGCCCACCACATACCCCACCGAACGCTTGTCTCCACGCCCCAGCGGCACAATCACCCGGTCCCCCGGCGCCACTTCCATCCCCACCGGAATGGCATACGTCAAACCTGAGTCCGCCAGGTCCATCCCCCGCTCGGGCACGATCTGCGCATACCTGCCCGTGAGCCCCGGTCCATCAGTCTGAAAGAGCGATTCCATATGCACATATGTTAGTGGGTTTGCGTAAACCGGTTCCTGCTCCCGTTTCCCTTTATTTTCCCCTCATATAACCCTCTTCTTCACTATCGATCCCGGTTTCAGGATAGCTCCCGTGCGTTGCACAAACGCCAAACCCCGGAGACACTGTCCCGACTCCCGACTTATACAAACCGTCCCCCTGGAGCCCCCATGAAGATCACTGACATCGAAGTGCACGTCTGCAACGCCCGCATGCGCAACTGGGTTTTCGTCAAGGTCATCACCGACCAGGCCGGTCTCTGGGGCTGGGGTGAAGGCACACTCGAATGGCACACCCGCTCTGTCGTCGGCGCCATCGAAGACCTCAAGACCCTCCTTATCGGCGAAGACCCCACCCGCGTCGAGCACCTCTGGCAGATGATGTACCGTCAGCACTTCTGGCACGGCAATGGCGCCGTCCGCGGCACCGCCATCAGCGCCATCGACCTCGCCCTCTGGGACATCATCGGCAAAATCCATAACGTCCCCTGCCACAAGCTCTGGGGCGGCCGCGTCCGTGACTACGTCCGTCTCTACTGCCACCTCGGCGGCGGCAAAATGGAAGACTTCTACGACACCGACCCCTCCGACGCCAAGCGCTTCGCCGAGCTCGCCCAAAAGTGCGTTGAAGACGGCTATACCGCCTTCAAAACCATGGCTGTGCCGGAAACCGCCATCATCGAAGGCCGCCGCGCCGTCAACTACGCTGAAAAATGCGTCGGCGCCATGCGCGCCGCCGTCGGCCCCGACATCGACATCATGGTCGACTGCCACGCCCGCCCCTCCCCCCGCATGGGCATGCTCTTCGCCAAAGCCCTTGAACCCCATGGCCTCTACTTCTTTGAAGAACCCTGCTGGCCCGAATGCGTTGACGGCATGGCGGACATCCAGCGCGCCGTCGCCACCCCCATCGCCACCGGCGAACGCCTCATCACCGCTTTCCAGGTCCGCGAATTCCTTGAAAAACGCGCCTGCTCCGTCCTCCAGTGCGACATCACCCACACCGGTGGGCTCACCGAATCCCGCCGCATCGCCGCCCTCTGTGAGGTCTACCGCGTCGGCTTCGCGCCCCACAACCCCCAGGGCCCCGTCTCCACCGCAGCCTCCCTTGAGCTCGGCTTCGCCACCCCCTGCTACATCATCTGCGAAAGCGTCCACCTGGACGTCCCCTGGCGTCATGACATCGTCAAGGAAGGCTTCACCGTCGAGAAAAAAGGCCGCATCGTCCGCCCCAGCGACCGCCCCGGTCTCGGCATCGAAATCGACGTCAACGAAGTCAAAAAGCACCCCTTCCAGCAGGAGCTTCTCCAACGCTCCTTCAATCCCGACGGCGCCGTCACCGACTGGTAATCAACCCCGTCCCCGCAACCAGCCATTCAAAAAAGAACCAGAGCCCTGCTCTGGTTCTTTTTATTCAGGCGTCGCTCTCGATACGAAAACCCAATCCACTCAATTGCAGGCTTGGCAATTCACAATTCGCAAATCATGATTCATAAATACCCTCCCAATTCACCTTGGCACCCCCGTACCTCCACAGGTATCATCCCAGTCAACAATTCCGGGCTCGCTAACACACTTTCTGAGGACTCCAACATGTCACGTAAACTTCTGGGAACCATCATTCTCGCCGTCGCCCTCATCACCACCACTGTCTTCGCGGGCGACTTCCCCAAAGACTGGTTCTACTTCAAAGGCGAAAAACAAGACCAGCACGCCAAGATCGTCGGCAAGCCCATGCCCAAACTTGAGCTTAAAAACTGGATCAACGGCGAACTCAAGGAAGAAGATCTCAAAGGCAAAATCGTCGTTCTGGACATGTGGGCCACCTGGTGCGGCCCCTGCATCAAAGCCCTCCCGCACACCAACAAGCTTCACGAAGCCTATAAAGACAAAGGCGTCGTCGTCATCGCCCCTTGCGGCTCAGGCACCGAAGACGGCAAATATGAAGCCATGGTCAAAAAGCTCAAATTGACCACCCACACCGCCATCCCCACCGACCAGAAGAAATTCGCCCAGGACTGGTGCATCGGCTGGTGGCCCACCTACATCATCATCGATCAAAAAGGCATTGTCCGCGCCGCCGGCCTCACCCCGGACCACATCGAAGACGCCGTTAAGAAACTCCTTGCCGAAGCCAAACCTGCGGACGACAAGGCCAAAGACAAAGAAAAAACCGATTCCGAAAAGCCCGCGCCTAAGTAAAGCCGGTATCGACGTCTCCCCAGGCGTAATGCTTCTGAATTGAATCACCCCTTCTCACCTCAACCCGACAGGGCCTCCATGACCGGGGAAACCTCGCCCACTCAACCCGACCTCGCCCAATCCCCCCAGGAGCTTAATGCCCAGGCCCTTCCACCGGAGGAGCCCCAAGCCCCCCCGGCGCCGCCGGAGCCGCCCGCACCCCCGCCAGCGCCCGCCCCGAGGGTGTTTCAACCGCTCCCTTGTGAGTTCTACGGGCTTAACCTCTCCAAAGGCGCTCTCAAGGAATTCACCTGGTCAAACACGCCCCTCCTCCTGCCCATCACATTGCCTCTGGGCTTGTTTGTGAAAGCGACCGGCTACCGGGTCAACGCCCATACGGAAGACCCCGCGATCCATCAATGGGCGCCCTTTGAAGTCCAGGACATTCCAGACGACACCCGCAGCCGTTTCATCCCGCTGGGAACAGACCTTGCCGGACTGGGCTTCTCCGCGCCCATCTATCACATCGTGGAAGACCCTCTGCGTGACATCGTCTACTCCACCGCCACCCTGCTCCATACGTCCGGCAAAGCCATCGCCCGGGTATACGACCGCCAATGGTTCCTTCAAGCCGCGCCAAAGCCTTACCTGCAGGTCCAGTTCCTCACCCGGTTCACCGACAACACCTGGCTTCTCACCAACAACGCCATGCCTGACGCCCTCGCGCCCGCGAGCGTCCACGTGCAGCACAAGGTCGGAGCCGGCGCCAAGGCCCTCTGGGACCTCCACCTTCAGCGGATCGCCGACATCGGCAAACCCATCCAACCCATTGAATCCGCAAGCGACATCCGCACCGCCATTGACGCCCTTCACGCCCAACTGCGCGACTTCCACCTGGCCCGTGGCGTCTTCTACAGCCTCGATGCCCACGAGCAGGAGCACCTTCGCCTGGCCTCGGTCAGCCACCAGGCTCTGGCGCAGGAGCCCTTCTACACCCGCTGCATCTACGCCCAGGCCAACCGCAACACGATCATCAAAAAGCAGTCCTGGCTGCACGCCATCCTCATGCTTGTGATCACCGGCGTGGCCTTTGTCCTCACCTTCCTGTACATCACCCCGTCCTGGGGCTTCATCGCCATGATCGTCGGCGTCCTGCTCATTCATGAAACCGGCCACTTCATCGCCATGAAGTCATTTGGCTATAAGAACGTGAAAATGTTCTTCATCCCCTTCTTCGGCGCCGCCGTCTCCGGCCGGCCCGAAAGGGTCGCCAGTTGGAAGCAGGTTGTCACCTATCTCGCCGGCCCCATCCCCGGCATTCTGCTGGCCGTCCCCCTCGTCATCCTCGGCATCGCCATGCAGAATAAAACCGTGCTGGAGTTCGCCGGGCTCCTCCTCTTCCTCAACGCCTTCAACCTCATCCCCATCATCCCCTTTGACGGCGGACACATCGTCCACAAATCCCTCTTCATCCGGCACCCCGTCATCGAAGCCGTTTTCAGGATCATCGCCGCGGGCTGCCTCGTCCTTCTGGGCTTGGGTTTCATGATCCTTGGCGGCGGCAAAAGCCCCGGCCTCACCGTCGGCATCGCCGTCTGGATGGCCATCTCCCTCCCCCTGGCCATCAAAACCGCCTGGTTCGTTCACAACACCCGCGAAACCATTCCCCTGGAGGAACCAGACGTCCCCCTCCCCATCGGCCCCGCCGCCGGCCAGGCCATCATCAACCATCTCACCGCTGCCAGCAGCCTCCAGAAGGGCATCCAGAACAAGAAGCAGATCGCAGCTCTCACCACCCCCATCGTCGACAGCCTGCGCAGCCAACCGCCGCACATCGTTGCTTCTCTTGGCTTTGTCGCCCTTCAGTTTGGCGCAATGTTTTTCGCCTTCATTATGTGCATCTTCGTCGCCCTGGTCATCCGCGGAAAGATGCCCGCCCCTTTCAACCTCCACGCCAACCAGGTCCAGCAGTTCGACGAACACCCCCTGGCCCAGATCCTCCCGGTCAACGTTGTTGAAAACCCGCTTCAGGTCGAAACTGATTCCGGCTACGCTCCTGCCACGGGCCAACATCGGATCATCCTCGTCAATTTCACCGACGAACCCGCCGCCAAAGCCGGTTATCAGGGCCTCTCGTCGATCATGCCTGAAAAATCAGGCCGCCTGCTCTGCTCCAGCCTCGTGATCCTCAATGTCTCGGATATCGGCCAGCCGGCGATTGATTCACTCTCCACCCAACTCAAAGCCAAAGCTCAAAAAGTGCAGATCCTCGAGGGTGAATCCTCCATCAATTACAACCTTAAGATCCAGGCCCCCTCGCCCGCCGCGGCCACGGCCATTGCCGACGAGATCAACAAGTTCCAGGAACTGGGCACTCAAACAAACAAACTGATTCCCCCCTGGCAATTGAACGACCCCCGCACAGCCGAGCAAAAAGCGCAGCACAACCTCGCCCGTGAAACCCTCCGTCAGATCAATGATGTTTACGCAGCCAGGCTGAAAACCGACAAAGAGCTCAACGAACTTAACGCCAAAATCCGAAAGCAAGTTTTCACATCGGACCAGGACGGCGACTTCAAGGCGATCAGCGACCGAAGCGATCAGATCCGCACGGATTGCGCCAATTTGGTAAAAACCCTGCCCAACACGGACACCGCACTCCCGGACCTCTACATCGCGGACTGGACCCAGCGAAACGCGCCCCACCCCTCGTCATCCACTCAGCCGATCCAGTACATGACGCGCACCATCAAGCGCATGGGCAGCATTGAGGACCTCTCTGCCTCCACTCCCCAAAGCGCCTGCACGTACGTCAACGCCCGCGTCGTCAACGACGCCATCGGCATCAATATCAGCTTCACCGATCCCATCCAGGGCCCTCGCGCCCTGATCACCTGGATCGAATCCAAAGGCTGCACACTTCTCTCCATCGGCGTGGAAGAAGAATATTCAGACTACGACTAACCCTACAACACCACCCAAACGCCTCTTACCCCCTCTCCCCCTGGGAGAAGAGCGGGGTGAGGGCCACCTTCAAATGCCCTCAACGCAACGACTTCTCAACTCTTACTCTCCACCCTAATCATCCACCACACCCACCAACCTCAAACCCATCTTGTCCCAAATTATAAATTTCAAATTTCACTTTCCTCCCTTACCCCATATCCCCCTGATCGCCCCCCGCCAGGTTATTAAACCTTGTCGTTCCGCCGTCAAACTGCAGCTTCACGATGTCCGTCGGACCGTTACGCTGCTTGGCGATGATCACTTCCGCAATGTTGTTGTCGGTATGCTCCGGATCGCCACGGTGATAGTAGTCCTCACGGTGCAGCATCAGCACAACGTCCGCATCCTGTTCGATCGAGCCTGATTCACGCAGATCGCTCATGCGAGGCCGATGTCCATCACGCGATTCCGGACCACGGTTGAGCTGGCTCAGGCAAATCACCGGCACTGAAAGCTCACGCGCCAGCGCCTTGATGCCACGCGAAATCGCCGAGACTTCCTGTTCACGCGAATCGCTCTTGGGACCGCTCATCAGCTGCAAATAGTCCACCACGATGCATCGGATGTGGTGCCTCGCCGCCAGCCGCCGCGCCTTGGCGCGCAATGCCAGCAGGTTCAGGCCCGGCGTATCGTCGATGTACATCGGCGCATCGGAAAGCTCGCCGCATGCACGCTGGAGATCCACCCAGTCATCATCACGCAGCATGTTGGTCCGCAGCCGGTGCGAATCCACCCGGCTGCGCGAGCACAAAATACGCTGGGCCAATTGCTGCTTGCTCATTTCCAGCGAGAACACCGCGATGGGTTGCTTCAATTCGCACGCAATGTGCTCGGCGATGTTCACGGCGAATGCCGTGTTGTGAGTCACAATGAAGTCATCGGTCACATACAGATGGCTCGGATGGGAAACCGCGATGCACTGCGTCTGCGTCACCTGCGTCGGCTCAATCGAGCTGATGTTCAACCGGCGCATCCGCCTGCGCCCACTGGCAATCCGTTCGCGCTTGTGGTTCACCAGCGTCAGCAACTCCGGCTCGCGAGGCTGAAGATTGCACACATACGCCGGCTCACCGGCCAGCTTCCGTCCCTTGTAGGTGTAGGAAGTCTCTTTTTGCGTCCACGAGCCGGTGCCGCCAAGGGAACGAACCAGTTCAACCACATCATCAGCCAGGCGCCGGCTTGAAGTAGCCAGCCGCAGGCTTCCCCACTTCTCCACCCATCCATCGGTGTCGATCAATCCTTCCAGCAGCCGCAAGCGGCTGGCCTTGGAGCCCAGCTTGTAGGCCTCAGGAATGAACTTGCGGAAAGAATCACACCCCCACAGGCCAAGCGCCTCCAATGCGGTCTTGATCGGGTTGAGTTCAACCCCTTTCACACCCTTGCGGTGCGCCCCATCGAACTGCTTGATCCGATAGTCGTGTCCCCCGGCATAGGTCAGCTCAAAGCCTTCACCTGCGGTCGCATGAACCTTTTCCTTCAACCCTTCATCCGCCGTTGAGAAGCGCACCGAGGTTCCGCCCATGGAGCCATCGCCCAGCAGGAACCCCAGCAGCCATGGGTCCACCGGCAATCCTTCATCAGAGCCAAAATCCCCGCTGAATGTCTCCACCCACAGGCGGTTGCGGTACCGCTTGCTTTGCAGCATGCTCATCAGCTTTTGGGTCGTCACCACCCGCGCCGCAGGCCAGGTCCGGTATTGCACCGCCCACAAATGCTCCGCGCAGCACTCCGTGAAACGCCCATCCGCAAACGTCATCCGATACACCTGGCGCTCACCCTGCGGGTACACCCCGACCACCTGCGATGGCGCTCCATCCACAGATGCCAGCGCATCCCCCACCTTCAAATCCCCCATCGCCTTCCAACCCGCGCGCGTCAGCACACGCGCTGAAAGCGGCTGCGCTTTCCCCATCGAAGGGCGTGCCGCCACGATGATCATCTCGCCGTTCTGCAGACCCGAGGTCAGTTCATCCAGCCGCATGAACCCTGTCGCCAGCCCGGAGATCACTTTGCCGTCGTGGTTCTCCAGCTTCTGGTAGGTCTCTTGCAGCAGCGTGTTCAGGTCGGTGGCTTCACCCGTGGTCTTGGCTTCGGCGAGCGAAAAGATCGCCTGCTCCGCGGTGTCCAATTGTTCTTCCACCGGGTCGGAGGTCGTGTAGGCCGTGTGCAGCGTGCGCCCCGCCACGTCGATCAGCGACCGCAGCATCGCCTTTTCGCGCACGGTTTTGGCATAGTACGGCGCGCTCGTCGCTGAAGGGACGGACTCCGCCAGCATCACCAGGTAGTCAACGCCGCCCAGCGTCTCAAGCTGCTGCACGTCTTCCAGCCGCTGGGTCACCTGGACGATGTCGACAGGAATATTGTGGTCGTAGAGATAGACCAGTGCTTCGTAGATCGCCGAGTGCCCGGGCTTGGAAAAGTCTTCCCCGCCTTTGATGATTTCCACCACGTCGGAGATCACCCGCTGATCGAGAATCATCGACCCCAGAAGCGCGCACTCCGCCTCCAATGCCGCAGGGGGCAGCTTCTCAAAAAGCTTCCCGATCTCGATCTTTTGCGACTCTCTCCGCGAAAATTCTCGTGCCATCTCACTCACTCCCACAGACCCTGCCGGGGCCAGCAAAGCATTCTACGTCATCCACTCCCCAACCCACAGATTCCTACCCACTCTTAATCCCTCGCAAATATCCTGTCCACTGTGCGCCCGAGGCTGATCCTAAATATTCACAATTACCTTTATTTAAAACACTTAAGATAAAAACAAACCCCCTTTACCAATCTTATTATTCATCCGCCATCCGCTTAATTCCAATCAAAAATTTCACCTCTTCTCTTCCTTCTTCAAGGCATGCTAATCTCTCCACATCCATCACCTCTGCAAGGCTCCCACATGCCCCAAATCAAAACCATCGATTCCGGCGTTGTCTACAAAAACCCCATGCCGCACCTCAACAGCCGGCAGGCCTTCTTCCCCTCCGTCGTCGAGCTGGATTCCGGAGAGCTCGTCGCCGCGTTCGACATCGGCGAAGCCTTTGAAGCCGTCAACTGCCGCTCCTACACCAGCCACTCCTCCGACAACGGCAAAACCTGGTCTATCCCCGAGATTATGTTCCACCCCGAGGAGGACGACTACAAATTCTCCGTCACCTGCCGCATCGCCCGCGTCTCCAACGGCCGCCTTGCCGGCGTTGTCGGGCTCTTTGAGCGTCAACGCGAAGACCTCGGCCTTTTAAACCCGGAAACCCAGGGCTTCTGCCGGACCGACCTGGCCCTCATCCGCTCCTTCGATGAAGGCTCCACCTGGGGCAAGCTGCGCTTTGTGAACCCGCCCAACGAATGGAACGCCTGGGAAGTCTGCTCCCACCCCCTGGACCTGGGCAAGGGCCGCTGGATCATCCCCGGCTCCCTCTGGACCAACTGGATCGGCGAAACCCCCAAAGGCGGCATGCGCGCCACCGCGCTCGTCTCCGATGACAACGGCGAAAGCTTCACCAAGCTCGTCACCGTCATGGACAACACCGCCACCAACACCACCTCCTGGGAACAAAAACAAGTCCAGCTCACCGACGGCCGCCTCCTGGCCCTCTGCTGGCGCTACGACACCAAGGCCAACAAAAGCCTCAAATCCGCCTTCACCCTCTCCGCCAACCGGGGCGACTCCTACAGCGCTCCCATCGAAGCCCCCATTCACGGCGAAACCGCTTCCCCCGTCGCCCTCCCCGACAACCACATCCTCGTCGTCTACCGCCGCGTCGACCAGAAAGGCCTCTGGGCACACCTCGCCAAGATCGAAGGCGACACCTGGGTCGCACTCGCCGACCACCCTCTCTGGGGCGCTGACGTCGCCTCTTACGGCGCCGCCGAGGGCACCAAATTCCAAACCATGTCCACCCTTCGCTTTGGCTACCCCACCGTCATCCAGCGCAAATCCGGCGAAGTCTTCGCCGTCTTCTGGTGCATGGAAGACGCCCAACTCATCATCCGCTACGTCCGCATTCAAGCCACCCTCTGAGGTAGGGTGGCGCCGAGTCTGCGAAGCCCACCACGCCGCCCGCCTGACCCATTCACCTCACGAAAAGCCTCAAGGCGCCCCTGCAAATCGGTGTCCATCGCTCCACGCTTATGTTGACCAACCCCAAACTCTTGACGCGGGACTCAGGACACGAAACGCCTTCTCTAAACTCTTTTAAGAATCCCCGTCGTCGACCGTCCCTCTTCAAACTTGATCAGCTCCACCCGCCCACCCCAGCTCTCCACTTCCTTCCAACCCACCACGGATTCCTTCGTGGTGTAGTCCTGTCCTTTGCACAGCACTGCGGGCTTGATCGCATTCACCAAGTCAATCGGCGTCGGCTCGCCGAACACCACCACGGCATCGATGCTCGCCTGTGAGGCCAGGATCCTTGCCCGGTCGTGTTCGTGCTGAATCGGCCTGCCCGCGCCCTTGAGCTTGCGCACGGATTCATCCGAATTGATGCCCACGATCAGCGCGTCCCCAAGCTTGCGCGCCTTCTCCAGGTAGCTCACGTGCCCGTAATGCAGAATGTCGAAGCACCCGTTGGTGAACACCACTTTCTTGCCTTGCGTGCGCAGGTTCTCCGCCAGCTTCGCCGCCTCGGCGAGATCCATCACTTTGGATTCGATTCCCTGTGCCGGGTTGTGTCCCAGCGCTTCGAGGATTTCCTGCGAGCTCACCGCCGCCGTGCCGAATTTCTCCACCTTCACGCCCGCGGCCACGTTCGCCACCCAGGCCGCGCGATCCGCCTGCGCGCCCGACGCCAGCGCCAGCGCCACCGTCGCCGCTACCACGTCCCCCGCGCCCGTCACGTCCGACACCTGGCGAGGCCGCGACTTCAAATGCAGCACCTTCCCGCCTTCGCGCGACGCCAGGGTCATCCCCCGCTCGCCGCGTGTGATCAGCACCTGCTCACACCCCAGCACCTGCAGGATATGCCGTCCGGATGCTTCCGCAGTCGCGTCATCCTTGATCGTTTCATTCAGGAATGCGATCACATCCTTCACGTTCGGCTTAAACAGCGTCACGCCCTTGTACCGGTCCCATCGCGTCCCCTTGGGGTCCACGATCGTCGGACGGCTCCCGGCCTTTTCGATCACAAACCGGCACACGCGCTCAGTCAGCACGCCCTTGAGGTAATCCGACAGAATCACCGCTTCGGACCACGCCAGCACACTCTCCAGCCGCGCAATGAATGCCTCTTCCGTCGCCTTGTCCAGCGGCGCTGTCGATTCCCTGTCCAGTCGAATCATCTGCTGCCGCTGCGCCACCACCCGCCGCTTCACCGACGTCGGCCGGCTCTTGTCCGTCAGCACGGCTTCCGTGCCGATACCCAGCCCCTGGGTCTCGCTGATCACCAGCGCGCCCTCGGAGTCATCCCCCACCACGCCGGCCAGCTTCACCTGCGCCCCTTGGGCGATAAGCACTTTCGCCACGTTCCCCGCACCGCCCAGCGTGTGCTCTTCGCGCTCGATCGCCAGCACCGGCACCGGCGCTTCCGGCGAAATCCGGTTGATGCTCCCCATCAGGTACGCGTCCAGCAGAATGTCCCCCACCACCAGCACCCGGCGACCCACCATCGACTTTAAAAGCGGCTCCACTTCGCTCGCCGCCGGTTCCTTGAAAACTCCGCTCACGCTGGGCTCCCTTGGTTGTTCTCCAACCATTTGACATACTTGCTCACGCCTTCTTCAAGCGTGTTGAACTTCCATCGCACGCCCGCCCGTTCGCGCTTCTTCATCGTCGATTGGGTGAAATACTGGTACTTGTCCCGAAGCTGCTCGGGCATGGGAATAAATTCGATGTGAGGCAGCCGCGCCATCCCGGTGAATGTCGCCCTTGCCAGATCCTCAAAACTCCTGGCCACGCCCGTGCCGACGTTGTACAGCCCATTGGGCGACATCCCCGTCGCATCAGAATTCAAAAAGTGCAGGCACGTCCTCACCACGTCTTCCACATAAACAAAATCACGCTTTTGCCCGCCATGCGGCACGCCGAATTTGTGCGATTCAAACAGCTTGATGCACCCGGTTTCTTTCACCTGGTGAAACCCGTGGTAAACCACACTCGCCATCCGCTTCTTGTGCCCTTCCATCGGCCCATACACGTTGAAGAACTTCAGCCCGGCCCAGCGCAGCGGCGTCTTGGCCTGCTGCAACGCCCACAGGTCAAACAGATGCTTGGATTCCCCATACAAATTCAACGGCTGCAAAATCGCCGGATCGCACTCATCGTCATACCCATGCGCCCCGTCCCCGTACGTCGCCGCCGATGACGCATAAATAAACGGCACCCCGTGCATGGTGCACCACTCGAAAAGCTTCCGGGTGTAGTCGTAATTCACCCCCATCACATACTGCCGGTCGGTCACCATGGTGTCGCTGCAGGCGCCCATATGCAAAATGCCCTTCACCTGTCCGGGCGTTACCTCTTTGGCCAGGTATTCCTCCAGCCGCAGCATGTCCACGCACCCCATCACCGTCATGCCCGAAACGTACCGCGCCGCCTGAAAGTCCGCCATGATCCCGGTCTTCCCTGTGATCGACGCGTAATCGTCCACAGCCAGAATGTTCCCCACGCCCCGGTTATTGAGCCCCGCAATGATGTTCGCACCGATAAAGCCCGATGCGCCCGTGACGATAAGCATTTTGAGTAACCTCATAAATCGTGGGTTATCTGTCAGGCGAATCACCCCATGATACAGCATTCCCCCCAGACACTCCGGGTAGAATGCCCACATCTTCAAGCCAAGGGGGCAACATGCAGATCCCAGCCGACTGGCAAGTCCCGACCCAGATCACAAACCGGCTCGGCGAGCGTCCCGGGCGCCAGCGCCCCATGTTCCATGAAGGGCATTTGATTCTCATTCTGCACAAGGTCCCCATCGGCCGCACCCCCGAGCGCTCCGCCGTCTTTTTCTATCGAAACCCCGAAGGCACTTGGTTCAGCACCGCCCGCGGCTCCGGCATTGCCGCTCTCATCCAGCACATGGAAGCCTACGAAAAAGCAGTCGACTCCCTCGAAGACCGCATGCCCAAAGCCAAAGACGCCACCGGCTTTTATGAGATTCTCCAGGCCGTCCAGCCCATCCATCAGGCCAGCGCCAACATGCATGCCGCACTCCAAAACGCCCGTGAGGAAGCCGGCCCCGACAAAACCCTCATCACCATGCGCGACCGCGCCGCGGAAATCGACCGCGCCGCCGCCCTCATCCACGAAGAAGCCCGAAACGCCATGGACTACAACCTCGCCATGCAGGCCGAACGCCAGGCACGGCACGCTCAGCAGGTTGAAATCGCCTCTCATCGCCTCAATGTCATCGCCGCCATCTTCCTCCCCGTCATGGCCCTCGCCAGCCTCTTTGGCATGAACCTCCCCTCCGGCTTTGAAAACGGCGGCCCCTGGTACTTCTGGGGCATCCTCATCATCGGCATCTGCATGGGCGTCATCGTCACCATGGCCGCCACCAAACGCTGACAATCCAACACCACACCTGCTATTCCCCCCTCTCACACCACGCTCTCAAACGCCTTCGCCACCCCGGCCCACTTCTCCTCCACGCTCGCCATTGCCGGCACATACACATACTTAGGGTGCTTTCCCCACACCGCCTTGGCCCGCGCCTCCAGCTCCAGCGCAAACGCTCGGTCTTCCAGCCGCACCCCCTCTGCCCGATACGCCCCGTCAGTCTCCAGCCCCGCCGCCGTCCCTACATGGATCACCGCGTCGTATCGTTTAATCAGCCCCGTCTCATTGACCCCCTCTTCCTCCAGCAGCTTCTTCCAAGCCTTCTTTCCCAGATACACCTCGCCATCCAGCACGCCCCGATCGCTAAGCACCACGCACGTCTTGCCCCTCTTCACCGGTGTCACCCGTACGGCGTCTTCCATCGCCACCTGCAGCCGGTACACCGCCCTTTGCAGTTCCACCACCCCGGCCTCGCCCAGCGTCCGCGGGTCTGCCGGCTTCATCAGCCGCAGCGCAATCGTCGCCGCCTCGGCCACCATGCGCACCTCAAACCCCCGCGCCCTGGCATAACGCTTAAGCACCGGCATCCCCGTCGTCTTGCCGGACCCCGGGGCACCCACCACCGCTAACCGAATGAATCCATCCATGCCGGTAATGTAACCACGCCGCGTCCACCATCACGCGCTTCTTCCGCCAACTTGTTAAATTCACTTAATTTTTTATTATCTAAATAAATCCACAGGCAAAACCACCATGCTTCCCACCCACTCCGCCGCTCAGCCTCCCGTCCTCATCGCCCAAAACGGCCCCCACAAGCTCACCGCCATCAACGACTTCCTCCTTGATGACGCCCTCTTTTATTCCACCCTCGTCCGCCACCCGCAATCCGCCAAAGAATACGCCTGTTTCTCCCTCTCCCGAGGCGGATTCATCCTCCTCGACCCCATCACCGGCGAAAAACGCCAGATCCGCGGCCCCAAACTCTTCAGCACCGCCTGGAAAGTCGCTCAAAGCCCCGAAGGCGACCTCTTCCAGGCCGACTTCACCTCCAGCCAGGCCATCATCACCCGCTGGGACTGGACCACCGACCAATCCCAAGCCGTCGGCGTCACGTCCTCCCACTCTCCCTTCTCCCTCCAGGCCGGCGCAAACGGCGACATCTACATCCTCGACTACACCAAAAATCACATCCACCTCTTCAACTATAAATCCGGCCAAACCAGGATCCTCGCGGACCTCAAAGGCATCGGCCACCACGTCCGCTTCATCCACCTCGCCCCAGACGGCATGCTCTACGCCAAATCCATCGCCTACGCCGATCAACCCAACCCCGGCGAATACCTCGCCATGATCAACCCCCAATCCGGGCAAGTCACCCCCATCCCCCTCCCCAATTCCCGCTCCTTCCATTTTGAAGCCACCGGCGACGGCAAAGTCGTCGTCGGCACCCAATCCTTCGGCCGCACCGTCTGGCAGGAACTCATCCGAGGCAGCCTCTCCCCCATCGACCAATCCACCCTCCGCCTCACCTCCAACAACACCTCGCTCGTCTTCGCCGACGGCTCCTTCATCATCGACGCCCGAGAGTGGCAATGCACCCTCGTCTCTCCCGACGGCTCACGCAAAACCCTTGACATCAAGCCCCAAGGCTCGCCTCTGCGCATCTTCAGCGTCGGCGCTGGCGCCGGTAAAGTCTGGGCGGGCACCTTCATCCCCCTTCGCCTGGGCAGCTACGACCCCGCTTCCCAAACCACCGCCTTCTACGGCAACCCCACCCCTGTCACCGGCGAAATCTACGCCCTCGCCGGCACCTCGTCACAGGTCTACTTCTCCAGCTACACCCAGGCGTGGATCACCCGCCTCTCACCAAACCAGCCTCTCGTTACCGATCAATCCCTCCTTGCCAACCCCGGCCAGCTCGGCCAGATCAAGCCCGGCCCTCTTCCCCTCCACAGAACTTACGGCGTAACCCAGGACACCCGATCCCGCACCTTCTTCGCCGCTCTGGGCGGTTACGGCTGCCCGGACTCGGGCATCGCCCGCATCGACCACGCCGACGGCGACCAGCTCGCCACCTGGATCTACCCCAACACCACCTTCGGCGCCATGGTCCACCTCGCCTCCACCAACCAGCTCCTCGTCAGCGAATACCGCAAGGGCGAGCCCGGCGCCCGCTTCACCCTCATCAACCCGGACACCGGCGCCATCGAATGGTCCCTCCCCATGCTCCAGGACGCCTCCAACGTCGTCTCCTGGCTTGCTGACCCCACCGGCCGCTATGCCATCGGCATCCACGCCTATCGCGCCACACTGCTCAAGTTCGATGTGCACACCAAATCCATCACCCACACCCTCCCGGAAGTCCGCGTCGGCACCCACTGCCACAACACCCTCATCACCGGGTCCGACGGCCTTGTGTGGGGCTACACCAATCAAAAAGTCTTCCGCACCGACTGGGACCTCACCGCCATCGAAACCGTCTTTGATCTCGGCCCCGAAGCCTATCCAAACCACTACCGCTTTGGCATCTGCAAAGGCCCCGACGGCTGCCTCTACTTCCCCGACGGCACACGCCTTATGCGCATTGAATCACACTAATTTTCATGTCTTTAATTGAGTCTGTAGCACCATTACAAACGTTGGGGCCTTCTTCGCATTCTCCACGCATTTCTTCGCCCCATCAGGGCATCAGCCCGTAGCCGTGGGTCAGCGAGTCTTCGAGCGCAGCCCACGGTCAGCAGCCTTTTTTGAATCACTCTTATTTTTCTGCGACCTCGATGGTCGCAGAAAAAAACTTTGCCCAGGATTGACGCCTCAGCGTCCCCTCAATTCGTAACTCCCCCACTGGCTTACCGATTCCGGCCTTCCTTCAACATCTTCACTTTCTCATCGCGTTGCGTCCTGGCCCGGATCTCACCCACGATCGTCTCCGTCGGCATGATTGTGTGCGTGGTGAAAACCGTCGTCATATCCGACGACCGGCCCCGCACGGGCGTCTCCAGGTTCACCGGCAGCACCATCGCGTTGTGTACGTTCAGCACCGCCCCCATGTCCTTGATCCCGGGCGTCCCTTCATCGGTGATCGGCTTGTACTTGGCAGCCTCTATAGCGGTCAACTGCACACACTCCACGCCATCGATCTTTTCAAACTTCACCAGCGTTACTTTCCCCTCCACCGTATCGGGCTGCTTGCCGGTATTGGGGCCGATGGGCATCAGCCTCTTCACTGCATCCTGGTTCACCGGCCAGCTGTCGCCAGCCACTTTCTTTCCTTTAATCCCATAGCACTCCTCATCGCCCATGTCCGGTGTCTGCACCACCATGCTCAGCAGCGCCGCGCAATCCGCGTCGATCGTCACCTCCGCCACCGCCGGCTCAAACACAAGCGGATCTCCCCGGAACGCGCTCGCCCGCACCTGCGCACCCGCAGGCAGCACATCCTTGGCCGGCGCATCCTGCGTGGACTTCGTCAGCTTGCTGAACGTCACCAGCAGCCGAAGCGGATTGTCGGAGTTGGGCGCTTCCAAAACCTCACGCGTGAACTTCGCCGTCACCATCACCTTCTTAGGCGGCAGCGACGGCCGAAGCGGCTCATCGGGCTTCCCCTGCACGAACTTCACCACCGACACCGTCTTTTCAAAACTCACTTCATGCTCTGTCCGCTGCCCGGTCTTGTCGTCCCTGGCAAAACGTATCTGACAGCTCTGCACAGGCTCCTGAGCCGCTGCCGGCATCAGAAACATGAGCATCACCATCATCAGCCCTGCGATCAGGAGTCGATTGTTCGTCATGGTTGAGCTCCCCGGGAACGAACGTTGAAAGTTCACACCAGCCACGAATTGGAAGTGTCGACACCCCATCATACGAAAGGTCCAACCAGCCCGCCCAACGGCCAGCCTCAGCTCAGACCCCACACCCCCAACAATGGTTCAAATCTCCCGAAATCCCCACATTTTCTTTCCACACCCGACACACCTCAGGCTGGCCTTACCCGCCCCAGCCAAACGCCTTGGCCACGTCCGCAATCGTCTTCTCGAGCGGAATCTGAGCCTCAAACCCAAGCTGCGCCTTTAATTTCGCCACGTCGGGCACCCGGCGCTGCGGGTCGTCAAAGTTCGACGAATAAGCCTGTTCATATGAAATACGCTTCACCTTCGACTGCGACCCCACCACCCGGATCACCGTCTGCGCCAGCGTGTTGATCGAAATTTCCTTGGGGTTCCCCACATTGAACACCTTGCCCGCAGCCTCCGGCGTATGCACCAGGCCGTCCAGCGCGCGCACCACATCCCGCACATCGCAAAACGCCCGGGTCTGCTCGCCCGTCCCGTACACTTCCAGGTCTTCACCCTTGATTGCCTTCTCCACAAACCTCGGCACCACCATCCCGTAATGCCCCACCTGCCGCGGCCCCACCGTATTGAACAACCGCACCACCACGGCCTTGCACTTGCCCCGCGCATGGTGCGCCAGCGCCAGGTGCTCATCCAGCGCCTTCGTCAGCGCGTAGCTCCACC
Source organism: uncultured Phycisphaeraceae bacterium (assembly GCA_964542875.1). GTDB lineage: Bacteria > Planctomycetota > Phycisphaerae > Phycisphaerales > Phycisphaeraceae > CAZGOM01. Next base: position 10,636 of record CAZIWA010000060.1, on the reverse strand, counting down.
GGGGCGCCGTCGTCGGACCCATCACCAGGTCATCATCCTCGTTCAGCGGATATTTGATCCCCCGCCCGTACACCTCACTCGAAGAGGTCACCAGCACCGTCACGCCCCGGCCCGCGATCGCGTCCAGCAGCGTGAAGGTTTCATCGATGTTGTTCTTCACCATCGTCGCCGGGTCGCTCACCACCAGTTGCACACCCACCGTCGCCGCCATGTGGAACACCCGGTCCACACCGTCCAGCACGCCGGGCGTCTCTTTGAGCACCTGCGACAACTGCCCTTTGATCAGCGTGTATCTGCGGACATCGATGTGCTTCAGGTTCGCCGCAGACCCCGTCGAAAGGTTATCCACGATCACCGGCGAATCCCCCCGTGCGATCAACCTCTCCACCAGGTGCGAACCGATAAACCCCGCTCCGCCGGTTACCAGAACTTTGCCTGCCAAGTCGTGCCTTTCCAGGAGGGGATTCAAGGGTCAGGGCTCAAGCTTCACCTGCGCTGCCGCAAGTCGGCGGCCAGGCGCACCTCAGCGCCCCGCTCCCGCAACCCCACTATACTATGCCCATCGGCCGTTAAGGGGCCGTGAAACCGCACCTCTGGCCCGGTTTCCAACACTTTCTGCGATTGGAGTTCGTCCATGGGCATCAACATCACAATCATCGGCGACGGTTCAATGGGCACCGTCTCTGCGCTCCTTCTGGAGGGCCTTGGCAACTCCGTCACCCTCTGGGGCCGCTCGCCTGAATACATCGGCGAAATGATCCAGACCCGGATGAACAAAAAGTACCTCGACGGCTACATGCTCCCCGAAGGCCTGCGCCTCACCGCCGACCCCCGCCAGGCGGTCCAAAACGCCAACCTCATCGTCGCCGCCATCCCCACCCAGTTTCTCCGCACCACCTTTGAGCGTTTCGCCCCTTTCATGCCGCCGGGCATTCCCGTCGTCTCCCTGGCCAAAGGCATCGAAAACAACACCCTCCTGCGCCCCACCCAGGTCATTGGCGATGTCCTTCGCCAAACCGCCTTGAGCCTCTCCAATCAAAACCCCGGCCAGCTCCACCCCGACCATCCGGACCGGCCCGCCCGCCCCGTGGCCTCCATCTCCGGCCCCTCCGTCGCCCATGAGCTGGCCAAGGGCCTGCCAGCCACCGTCTGCGTCGCTTCCGACGATGAACAGCTCGCCCGCAACCTCCAGCAGACTTTCTCCACCCACTGGTTCCGCGTCTACACCAACAACGACCTCCTGGGTGTTGAGCTCGCCGGTGCGACCAAAAACGTCATTGCCCTGGCCGCGGGCATCCTCGACGGCCTCCAGGCCGGCAACAACGCCAAAAGCGCCCTGCTTTCCCGTGGCCTCGCGGAAATCACCCGCCTGGGTGTCGCCATGGGCGCAAACCCCCAGACCTTCTACGGCATCGCAGGCGTCGGCGACCTCGCCACCACCTGTTTCTCCCCCACCGGCCGTAACCGCACCTGCGGCGAACTTCTGGGCAAAGGCCGCAAACTCCCCGAAGTCCTCAAAACCCTCCCGGGCGTTGTCGAAGGCGTCCCCACCACCCGCTCAGTCGTCCAGCTCTCCCAAAAATACAAAGTCGAAATGCCCATCACCCAGGCGGTCTACCAGGTCCTCTTTGAAGAGCTCGACCCCATCGCCGCCATCAGCCGCCTCATGAACCGCGAACTCAAACGCGAACGTGTTCAATAAAAGTCCCGCGTCAAAAACTAAAAGAGGTTCGGGCTTTCAGGCTCCGAACCTCTTTTTCTTATGACCCGAACCCCGAACCGCTTTTGACTCGGGACACCGGACGCGGGACCTCTTCTCACCCCACCATCTTCACCAGCTTCTTCACCATGTTCGAAATCCCCGCATACGCCTCCTTGATCGACTTGGCCTCCATATACGCCGGTGTCGAAAGGATCTTGTTCTTCTCATCCACCACGATCTGATCCACATCGCATTCCGTATGCGCCGCGCCGGTCTTGTTGATCGCTTCCGCCGTCGCCTTGTCGTGCCCGATGGTGATCTTCACGCCCAGTTCGCCAAACAGCTTCGCCCCGATGGCGGGCGCAATGCACGCAAACGCGATCGGCTTGCCCAGGCTGTGCGCTTCGCGCAGCACGCGCGACACCTGCGCATCCACATTGCATGTAGGGCCGTCAAACGCGAACGTTGAAAGGTTCTTCGCCGCTCCAAACCCGCCAGGCAACACAAACCCGTCGTAGTCCTTCGCAGTTACTTTGCTCAAGTCCAGAATCTCCCCACGTGCGATCCGCGCCGATTCCACCAGCACATTGCGTCGCTGGCCCACCGCCTTGCCCGACAAGTGGTCGATCACATCCAGATCCTTGTTCGGCGCCATGCACTGGTAAGACACGCCCGCCTGATCCAGGCACAAAAGCGTGATCACCGCTTCATGGATCTCCGACCCATCCTGAACCCCGCAACCCGAAAGAATCACACCGATCTTCGCCATGGCCATCTCCTTGAATTTGAACCGCGCTTGATCTTATCACTCTCAACTCAGGCACCCATCAAACCGCCCAAAAACGGTTAGCCCGAAGCGCCAGCAAGGGTCTTTGGGCAACAGCCCAACCCCCAAAAATCCCACATCCCTACCTCTTCACCGGAAACTTCGCATCCAGCGCCATGTTCAACTCCAGCACATTCACCCTTGGCTCACCCAAAATCCCAAGGTCTCTCGGCTGCTCATGCTCGGCGATCAGCGCGTTGACCTGTTCCACCACCGCCCCGCGAAGCCTTGCCACCCGCCCCGCCTGGTAATACGCCGCATCAGGCGAAATATCCGGGTCCAGCCCGGAGCCCGACGCCGTCACCAGTTCCACCGGCACTGGCCTTGGGTTCCCTGGGTCTTCTCGCCGCAGCCGTTCCACCCGGCCTTTGATCGTCCCCACCAGCCGCACATCGTTGGGCCCCATGTTGGACCCGCCGGACGCCGCGCCGCTCTTGCTGTCGTACGGCGTATAAGGCCGCGGCTTGCTCGCGCTCGGGCGTCCGTAAAAGTAAATCGGATCATCAAAATGCTGGCCGATCAATCGCGACCCGACCACCTTCCCCGTCGCGGGATCAGTCACCAGATGCCCGCTGGAGACATTCCGGAAAAACAACCACGCATACCCAGCCATGATGGCCGGATAAACCCCTGCTGAAAGAAAAACAATCAGCAGCAGCAGCACGACACCGGTTTTGACTTCCTTGAGCATTACACCCTCGTCACCAGGCCGATGAACTCCAGCACTTTGTCAATCATCTTGATCCCGATAAACGGCATGATCAGCCCCGCCAGGCCATACACCCAGATGTTCCTGCGCAAAATATCGTCCGTGTTCCCCGGCCGGTACCGCACACCCCGCAGCGCCAGCGGAATCAGCAGCATGATCGCCAGTGCGTTGAAAATCACGCATGACAGAATCGCGCTCTGCGGCGAAGCCAGGTCCATCACATCCAGCTTGTCCAACTCCGGATAGTTCACGCTGAACGCCGCTGGAATGATCGCAAAATATTTCGCCACATCGTTGGTCATGCTGAACGTCGTCAGCGATCCCCGGGTCATCAAAAGCTGCTTGCCGATCTGCACGATCTCAATCAGCTTCGTCGGATTGGAATCCAAATCCACCATGTTGCACGCTTCACGCGCAGCCTGCGAGCCTGAGTTCATCGCCACCGCCACATCGGCCTGCGCCAATGCCGGCGCGTCATTGGCGCCGTCCCCGGTCATCGCCACCAGCTTGCCGTCGGCCTGGTATTTCTGAATCAGTTCCAGCTTGCGCTCAGGCGTCGCCTCAGCCAGGAAGTCATCCACCCCGGCCTCCGCGGCGATCGCCGCCGCCGTCAGCGGATTGTCCCCCGTGATCATCACCGTCTTGATCCCCATCCGCCTCAGCTCGGCAAAGCGCTCCTTGATGCCCCCCTTCACCACGTCCTTCAAGTGCACCACGCCAAGCACACGCCCCCGCTCCGCCACCACCAGCGGCGTCCCGCCCTGGCGCGCCACCAGCTCCACCGTCTCGCGCACTTGAGCCGGATAAATCCCCTTATTCGCCTTCACATACGCCTCGATCGCATCTGCGGAACCTTTTCTGATCTCCCTGCCCGCCAGATCGACGCCGGACATGCGCGTCTGCGCGCTAAACGGAATAAACCGCGCCCGCAGGTCCAAAAGATCCCGCCCGCGCAGCCCGTAGCTCTCCTTGGCCAGCACCACGATGCTCCGCCCTTCAGGCGTCTCATCGGCCAGCGATGAAAGCTGCGCCGCATCGGCCAGTTCAGGAATGTGTACCCCCGGCCCGGTGATGAACGCCGTCGCCTGCCGGTTGCCCATGGTGATCGTGCCGGTCTTGTCCAACAGCAGCACATCCACATCCCCCGCGATCTCCACCGCGCGCCCGGAAGTGGCCACCACATTCGCCTGGATCAGCCGGTCCATGCCCGCGATGCCGATCGCCGACATCAGCCCGCCGATCGTCGTCGGCGCAAGGCTCACAAACAGCGTCACCAGCGCCGCCACTGACACCACGCTCCCGCCCGAGGGCGACACCCACGCCGAATAAAGCGAAAACGGCAGCAGCGTCATGCACGCCAGCAGGTAGGTGATCGTCTGCGCCACCAGGAACACCGTCAGCGCGATCTCATTGGGCGTCCGCTGGCGCTTGGCCCCTTCCACCAGGTTGATCATCCGGTCCAGAAACGCCTCGCCCTGGTTGGCGGTGATCCGCACGATCAGCCAATCCGAAAGCACCCGCGTCCCGCCCGTCACATGCGAACGATCCGACCCGGACTCCCGGATCACCGGCGCGCTTTCCCCCGTGATCGTACTTTCATCCACCGACGCCACGCCGTCGATGACCGTGCCGTCGCCCGGAATAATCTCCCCGGCCTTCACGATCACAAAATCGCCGGACTTGAGCTTCGAGCCCGGCATCTGCCTGGTCGGCGAATCAAACTTGGGTTCATCGCAGAGGAACGCGACCACGTCCCGCCGTGTCTTGCGCAGGGAGTCCGCCTGCGCCTTGCCCCGCAGTTCCGCGATAGCCTCCGCAAAGTTGGAGAACAACTGTGTGAACCACAGCCACACCGTGATCGAAAGCGCCCACCACCACGGCGAATCCGCATTGCTTGAAAACAAATCCTGAAAAAACAGCGCCGTCGTCACCACGCTGCCCACGCCGCAGATAAACACCAGAGGATTCTTCACCTGAATCCTCGGGTCCAGCTTGATCAACGCCTCGATCATCGCCCTGCGCATCATCGGCGGGTCGTACAGCGGCCTGGGTGCCTGTGTCTTACTCATGCCCAACCCCCTTCACGCCCGCTTCCCTGATTCTCTCTCCTCCGTGCGCCACGCTTTCGTCCGCGTAAGCATGTCGTTCTTCATCTTTTCGCAGGGCAACCTGTGACCCAAGGCCATGACCGGTTTCCACTCGCGTCTCACTTGCCTCCCCACCTGCCCCGGCATCCTTCTTCTCCTCCACCTCCGGCCGCACCGGCGTCTGTATCTCCGGCATCGGCTTGTCCAGATGAAAATGGTCAGCCACCGGGCCCAGGGAAAGCGCCGGCACGAAAATCAGCGAGCTCACCACGATCACCACCAGCATCAGCACCACAAACGTCGGTCTGTGCGTCGCCACCGCGCTGGGCCCAATCACCGCTTTACGCTTGGCGGCCATGTTCCCCGCCAGCGCCAGCATGGGCACCAGCGCCCAGTACCGGCCAAACAGCATGGCCAGCCCCAGGGTCACATTGTAAAACGCATTATCCGCTGACAACCCCGCCATCGCGCTTCCGTTGGTGTTCGCCGAGGAGGTATAGGCATAAAGAATCTCTGAAAAACCCCGCGGACCGGGGCTGAATGCCGCCGCCCGTCCCGCATCTGTCGACACCGCCACCGCGGTCCCCACCAGCACGCACACCGGCATCGCCAGCAGCACCAGCGACACCATTTTCATGTCGAAGGCATCAATCTTCTTCCCCAGGTATTCCGGGCTGCGCCCCACCATCAGCCCGCACACAAACACCGTCGTGATCGCAAACACGATCACCGCGCAGATCCCCGACCCGATCCCTCCAAACACAACCTCCCCAAGCTGCATCAGCCACATCAGGCACAAAATCGACATCGGCATCAGCGACCCGTGCATGCTGTTCACCGCGCCGTTGCCCGTGCCCGTTGTCGCCAGCGCCCACAGCGATGTGTTCACAATGCCGAATCGGGTCTCCTTCCCCTCCATGTTTCCGCCGGGCGAGTGCGTCCGGATCGATTGATCCACCCCCAGCATGTCCAGATGCGGGTTGCCCCCCTGTTCCGCGGCCAGGCTCATCGGCAAAAACGCGCAATACAGCAGCAGCATCACCGCGAACATCGCCCATCCCTGCCGCGTGTCCCCCGCCATTTTGCCGAACGTATAACTCAAAATCCCCGGGATCAGCACCAGCGAAAGCATCTCGAAATAGTTGGAAATCGGCGTCGGGTTCTCCAGCGGATGCGCCGAATTGGCAAAGTAAAACCCGCCCCCGGCCGTACTCAACTGCTTGATCGCCACCAGCGATGCCGCAGGCCCCATCACCAGTTCCTGGGCTGGACGATCCGCCTGCGCCGCCGCTGGCTGCGGGTACACCGGCACCGTGATGTTGCTGGCGTACGTCTGCGGAACACCCTGTGAAATAATGATCCCGGCCAAAATCATCGACGCCGGCAGCAGGATGTAAAGAAAGCTCCGTGTCAGGTCCACCCAGAAATTCCCGATCGTCTTGCTCGCCGATCGGTGCATCGCCCGACCCATCACCGCCAGCACGCTCATGCCCGTCGCCGCGCACATGAAGCTCTGGGAAACAAACACCACCATGTTCGTCACGACCGTCGCCTGCGATTCCGGCACATACGCCTGCCACCCGGTATTGGTCATGAAGGTCAGCGCGCTGTTGAACGCCAGGTCAGGCCGGAAAGCCAGCATCCCGTAGATGTTTCCCGGCTGCACGCCTTGCGTGCGCAGCAGCAGGTACGCCAGCAGAATGTGCGCGCAGTTGAAGATGATCAGGCACATGGCATAACGCTGCCAGTCCATCTCCTCCCGGGCCTTCACCCCCGCGATCCGGTACATCACCCGTTCCACGGGCCCAAGCACCGCGTCCAGCCAGGTCCACTCCCCCTGGTAAACCCGCGCCATGTACGTGCCCAGCGGGCGGAACAGCAAAAATAACGCCCCCAGGAAAAACACGATTTGAAGGTAGGAGCCGATCAAGAAAAGTGCTCCGGTTTAAGCAGCGCCACCAACAGATAAATCAGCAGTAACACCGCTGCGACCGTGCTGATGATGTAAAGAAAAGCCATCTCACTTGCCCCTTGCTAAGGATGCGCACAACCGCACATACGCCCAAGTCAAGGCGAAGAAGCCAACGATCATCAACAGGAAATAAAGATCTTTCATGCCGCCTCAAAAAATCACATGAAACCTCTGAATAATCCCCTCCCGCTCCCTCAATCCTTCTCCCCATCGGGCAAAAGGCGCAGGTGTGGGTTTTTTGTCGACGGATTACTCAAAAGTCCCAAATCGCAATGCACCAGTATAAATCAATAACACGTATACCGCGCCAGCCCCGCCGCATCCGGCTTCACCACGCCCCGCGCATACGGGTTTTCGTTGATCACGCACCACACCCGGCTCTCATCCTCGTTCCACGCATGCGTCACCAGTTGCTCGCCGCGCGCCCATTGCGTCGGCAGCACCGGCCCCACCACCATGTCCGATGCGAACACCGTCTCTTGAATATCGATCTTTCCCGCCAGGCTTCCATCCTGCTTCCACACGTTCATGTGCTTAAAGCCGTGATCCAACAGGAACAGTTCATCCTCTCCGTCCCCATCCCAGTCTCCCGCCTGCGGTACATGCACCCCCTCCAGGCTCGCCTTCACCACCCCGTCAGAGTCCATGATCAGCGTCCGTGACTGCACGTTTTTCTGGCGTCTTCCCCGCCACATCACGAACTTATCTTTGTCGTCCGCATTGGGCATGGAGGTAAACGCCATGCGCACTCCGCCCGCGTGCTTCATCGGCCGCACGCTCTGCGCATGCGGCACCAGTTCCGGCCGCTTGAAGCGAATCTTCCCGTCCCGCTCCAGCACATGAGCCCCCGTCGCCACCACCAGTTCCTGCTTTCCATCGTTGTCGATGTCCGCGATGAAGTGAGAATCCGGGTGCGTTTCTTCGGTCCCCAGCAGCACCTCCATGCGCGCCCACGCCAGTTCCCCATCCGGCTTAAACAGGTGCGTCCCCGTGAACATCCAATCCCGCCCTGACCCATCCATGTCCCCCACCGCGGTTGTGTGTCCCATCGACAGCACCGCCCGCGAGAACCGTAAATTCAGCCGGCAGTCGTATACCTCGATGCGCCAGTAATCCCGGCTCACCACCAGGTTCCACTGTTTGTCAGGTCCATCCAGCCGCGCCGGCACCACCGATACGCGTGTATCCACCGTCATCGGGTTGGGCTCAAACGGCACCGCCCGGATCAATCCCCCGGTCCTCGCGTTCACCATGCAAAAACAAGTTTGCCCGCCGATGTTCCGGAAGCACGCCAGTTCCACCACCCCATCGCCATCAAAGTCCATCACCGGGCAGTTGGAATCTTCGCGGATCGGGTCAAACCCCGGGCAACTCGGGTCGAAATACCGCCACAGTTGCCGCCCATCCAGCTTGTAGCACACTTGCTCAAAGCACCCCTTCACGTACAAAACTTCCATCTCCCCATCCCCGTCCACATCGCCAAACCGGGGAAAGGTGTACACGTGCAGGTATTGATGCCGCCCGCCGTCATTCCATATCCACGGGTGCACCCCAGGCTTCGCCGCAGACACTTCAAACCTCACCTCACGAGCCGTCTTGTTTTCCATAATATCTCGATTATAAACCGATTCATGCCCACTTATCACCTCCCCGCTGGTCCCCCAGGAAATCGCCTTTACACCTCCTATGGACACACGGCCACCTGCCTCGCGATCACCCGGGCGCCCAGGCTCTCGTCAAAATGCCATCGCCCCGCGATCCCCCGCCAACACCCTCTCCGGCACCACCGTCATCTGCGCCTTCCCATTCGGATATTGAATGATCCAGAACTCATCAAACACCTTCTCATGCCACCGAGGCGCATCCTTCACCCCAAACGCCTTCGCCAGATCCGGTATCACATGGTGCTCCCAGCACACCACCACCGTCTTGCCTTCGTATGCCGGGTTGGCATACACCGCCTTCACCACTTCCCGGTACTCCAGATGCGTAAAACGCGTCACCAGTGGAATGCCTAAGCCTGCGCTGTCGGCTCCATCGTCTTCATCGGGCGCTGTGATTCATCATCCCCACCCGGCCCCATCGCATAAATCACCACCGGCTTCCCGTTCACATTCAACTCCGGACGGCTCTTAAATGCTTCCACCAGCGCACGCGCACGCTCTTCTCCTCGCGCAGAGAGATCGACCCCTTCCGGTGTCGGCTTCTCCCCATGCCGCAAAATCACCACCATCCCCGGCGTGTGCGTTCGCTCGATCTTTTCCTGTGCACACCCCGTCAGTCCGCCCGCCAGCAACATCAATACCAGCATAAAAACGTATCGCACGGCAACCTCCTCGTTTGAATCGCCTCACCACGGATCGCCCAAGCCTGCTTCATCACCCACCCTTCATCAGTTCCACCGTCTTCGCGTCTTTCAACCCTTCAAAATACTTCTCCAGCACCTGCTCAAACACATTCCCCTTCTCGCCCACCGCCGCAAACAGCGTCGCACAACTCTGCAATTTCTGATCGTCAGGCGGCCCCAAAATCTCCCGCGCGCTCTTCCCTTCCACCCTCAGCACCGCCTCCGCACACGCCACCAGCCGCGCCCCCAGCACCGGATGCGCCAGATATGCCCGCGCCTCGTCCACGCTCTTGATCGAAAACATCATCGACATCGGGCTCAGCCCCAACCCACGAAACTGCGGAAAAATAAACCACATCCAATGCGTCGTCTTGCGCCCGGCCCGGATCTCCTCCAGCGCCCGCTGATAAGCCGCTTCCTGCGCCGTCACAAACCTCGCCAGATCAAAAGTGTCCATCTCAGACCTCCATGATTCCTTCAATCATCTTCGATCCTCTTGAATCCAGCCAAAAAAAACTTCACAAAAAACAAGGGACGCCCAATCGGACGTCCCTTGCATCAAATTCGATCTCGTTCTTTACTTCTCTTCGTCGAACTTTTCGATCAGCCAGTATTCCAGCTCGATCGGCGTCGCGCGCCCGAAGATCGTCACGATCACGCGCACCTTGCCCTGCTGAGGCAGAAGCTCGTCGACCGTACCTTCCATGTTCTCGAAGGGGCCTTCCTTGATCTTGATGTGGTCGCCCTTCTGGAACTCCATCTTGACCGTCGGAGACTCGTCCACCGGCTTGGAAGCCTGGTGCATCTTTTCGATTTCCGGCAGTTCCATCGGGCTCGGCCGGCCTGCGGTGCCGATGAAGTCGCCCACGCCCGTGGTTTCCTTGATCAGGAAGAACACGTCCTGCGGAATGCGCCCATCCGGTTCCAGGCGCATTTCAACAAACACGTAGCCCGGGTAGAGCTTCTTGAGGGTGATCTTCTGCTTCCCGCCCT
>CAZIWA010000059.1:0-33771 GCA_964542875.1 uncultured Phycisphaeraceae bacterium | reverse complement strand
AGGCGATCAACCCCGCAATAATCAACGCCACCATTAAGACGTCGGCCATCAGCATGACGGCATTTATAGTTTAAAATTTGTGATTTGTAATTTATGCCTGCGGTTTCTGCCGCCCGACACTCTGCCTGATCGACGTAAAAATGGCTGTCAACTGACCCGCTTCATCCCTAACGGCTTGAAGCTTTTTCTCTGGCAAAATGCCCCCCTCTGCCAGTAGTTCCAGCCAGAACTGCGTCTCGTCAGCCTCTTCGACCACAACCGCGATTCGTGCCGCAAATTCCTTTCGGCTGCGTGCACGCAATGCGGCCCGGTAATTCGCCCCGACCGATGTTCCCGAACGAATCAATTGGGCGCCAATGGCGCGACCGCTGACGTCCCGCGGTAACGCCTGAACCACCTTAATCACCCGCAATGCAAACGCCTTCGTCCGCGAACGCAATTCAACAGAATCCATTCGTTCCCCCTTCATGCAACACGGCCGCTCTGCTCCGGTAAATTACAAATCACAAATTTAAAATCACAACTGGACTTAGAACTGGTTCGCCTGCGCCAGCGGCTTCTCGCCCTTCAAAAGCCTCAGCAGGTTCTCTGTCGCCATCAGCGCCTGCCGCTCCACCGATTCAAACGTCCGGCTCCCGATGTGAGGCGTAACGATGATGTTCTCCACCTCCTGAAACGGGTGCGGCGCCTTGATCGGTTCTTCTTCCAGCACGTCCGTCCCATACCCGTACAGCTTGCCGCTCTTGCAGGCTTCCGCCACGTCGTGCTCGTTCACCAGCCCGCCGCGCGCGCAGTTGATCACGATCGCCTTGTCGCGCATCGTCTGGATCCGGCATTTGTTGATGAACTCCCGGTTCTCGTCCGTCAGGTTCATGTGCAGCGAAAGAATATCGCAGTTGCGCACCACATCGTCCGCGGTCTGCAGCCGGACAATGCCGTACTGGTTGGCGAAGGGTTCATCCCAGTAGGTGTCGAACGCGACCACCTTCATATCAAACGCCCGGGCCCGCTTGGCCACTTCCTTGCCGATCCGGCCCAGCCCGATGATGCCCAGCGTCTTGCCGGCCAGTTCGATACCGGTGATGCGCTTCCACTGCCCCTTCTTCACGCTGTTCACCTGGGGCACCAGATGCTTGGCCAGCATGATCAGCAGACCAAAGGTGTGCTCCGCCACGGTCGTGTGGTTCACACCGGGGGTAAACAGCACCGGCACCTTCAAATCGGTCGCGGCCTTCACGTCCACCGAGTCCAGCCCGATGCCGTACTTCGAAAGGCACTTCAAGCGGGGCAGTGCCGCCTGGATCACCTGACGGCTGATGATGTCATCGCCATGCAGCAGCGCATCAAACCCGCCGCCGGACGTCACCAGTTTCAGCATCTCCGCCTCGGGAAGCGGCCCGCGGGCCCGTACAACCTCATACCCCGAGGAAGCCAGAAGCGCGTGATGTTTGCCGGGGGTGTCCTGATAGCTGGTGGTCGTCAGAAGGATTCGCATGTCGCTGCCTGTGTTAGGGTTTGAAAAATCATCCCGCCCACTAAACCTTCTAAATTAAAAGGTCCAGTCAACGGAACGGGGATTATACCGTTTGAAGTCTGAACCAGCCCCCACCCATTTCAGACTTAAAAAAACACGGCTAAAACCCACACCGTTCCTCCTTTGATCGCTTATCTCTTTGCGCCCCGGCCCCTGGCCCCGCGCACCGCAGACTCCTCTTCAAGAAACACATCCGCCACTCGTCTACAATCCACCATCGGGCTTTAAGGGGTCGCACCCCAACCCTGCTTCGTGGTAGCTTGATTCCAACTTTTTAACACCACTGGGATACGTCATGTCCAACCCATCTTCCCGCAAAACCAGCAAATTCACCCTCTCCCTCGCCGCCGCTGCGGCCCTCCTTGGCGTAGGTCTCCTGGGCTACCAGTTGACCGTTGCCGATCTTCCCCAGGCCGTCGCCGCCGATGAAGGTGTCACCGGCAAGGCCCCTGAAATCGCTCTCGACATCCTCGACGGCGGAAAATACAAGCTCTCCGAAGACACCAACAAGGTCGTCGTCATCGACTTCTGGGCCACTTGGTGCGGCCCCTGCGTCCGCGGCCTCCCCAAACTCCAGGAAACCGCAGACTGGGCCAAGAAGGAAAACCTCAAGGTCAGCTTCTACCCCACCAACCTCCAGGAAACCCCTGACGAAGTGCGTGAATTCTGGAAGGCCAAGAAGCTCACCATGCCCGTCCTGATGGACACCAAGGGTGCCGTTGCCCAGGCTTACAAGGTCAAAGGCATCCCCACCACCGTGCTCATCGTCAACGGCAACATCGCCAAGACGGTCGTCGGCCTGATGGGCCCCAAGCAAGACGAAGAATTCCGTAAAGCCATCAAGGAAGCCGTCGAGAAAGTCGCAGCGGCCGAAAAAGCAAAGTCTGAAAAGTCCGACAAGTAAAATCCCGCTACATCCTTCATGGAAACCCGCGCCATGCCCACCTCCGGGATTGCGACCTCATCCAGGTTTTTCACCCGGCTCACTGTCTGCCTGCTCGCAGCAGCGGCCGCTTTGCCAGCCTTCGCCGATGACAAAGGCAAAGAACAGCTTGAAAAAACCCTCCAGGCTTACCAGGACACCAAGCTCTACGAATCCCACGTCGTCATCACCATCCTGCAGGACGCCGGGCGCGTCAAAACCACCGAAGTCGGCGATTACAACCTCGCCTTCGACCGTGAAAACCTCAAAGTCTTAAGCGATCGCACAGACTGTTTCTTCGTAATCTCCACGGGGAATTTCCTGGCAAAAAGTGACCAGGTCCCCGGTCGGTTCGCCAAGGTCGACGCCCCCAATCCCTTCACTTTCGAAGAGCTGCTCCTCACCGCCCCCTTCGCCAAAAACATCACCCAGCCCGACCTGCTCTACCTCACGTCCGTCATGCCCACGCTCTACATCGCCGGGCGGCTCATCGAACCCAAAAACTTCGACTACCTGCCCCCCCGTGCCGATGACCCCGCCAAGCGCCCCGGCATCAAAGCCGCCATCGGCGAAGAAGAACTCACCTACTGGATCGACCCCACCTCCAACCTCATCACCCAAATCGTCCGCACCCCCGGCCCGAACATCAAGAGCCCCACCAGGCTCATCACCACCTTCGACATCCAGATCAAGACACACAACAAAGACCTCCCCAAAACCGCCTTCGACTTCGACTCCAAAGGCTTGACGGAAAAAAACACCATCGACGAATGGCTCGCCGTGCCCAAGCCCGCCGCCCCAGCCGGTGCCGGCGCGCCCGCTGCTCCCGGTGCCCCCGCCGCTGCCCCTGAAGCCAAAGCCATCGAACCCGCGGACATCACCCTCAAAACCCTCGACGACAAGGACATCAAACTTGCCTCCCTCAACGGCAAAGTCGTCGTCCTCACCTTCTGGGAAAGCTGGGCCAAATCCTGCCAGCAGGCCATGCCCAAAATGCAGGCCGTCTCCGACTGGATGACCCAGTCCAACATCCCCGGCCAATACTACGCCGTCAACATCCGCGAAGACGTCAAAGACGTCCAGGCCTTCCTCAAACAAAACAAGCTCACCTTCCCCGTCCTGCTGGACACCGAAGGCAAGGCCAGCGAATTCTTCATCGTCAACAACCTTCCCAAGACCGTCGTCCTCATCAACGGCAAGGAATACAAAACCTTCATCGGGCTCTCCCCCAACATGGATCGTGAAATCAAAAGCGCCGTCCAGGAAGGCCTCAAACGCGCTCAGCGGGAAGCCAACAACCCACCATCACAGCCGACCGGCGACAGTTCCAAAATCTAAGATTCAAGCCCGCCCTCACACCCGTGTATACCAAGCCCCACGCCCTGCCCCATGTAGTTTCAAAGAACCTGACTTCACCAGCGCTTTCAACCATGTGCGAACCGTTTCACGCGGAGCACCGCTGGCTTCCACCACCTGCGCAACACTGATTCGTTTCCTCTCATCCACGAGTTTCAGGATCAACTCGGCCCATTCCGGTATATCCAACTGCCGAGCCCCCATGTTCTGGATTTTGGCTTGCAACTTTTGTGTTTGCTTCGACAAGGTCCTCAAAAAAAACAGCAGCCACGGTTCCCAATCCGGCTTTTCGCTCTTAAGCGTCTTTTGCGTTCGTCTCAGAGCCAGGTAGTAGCCCTCTTTATTGGCCTCCACCACACTTTCCATCGAACTGTAAGGCACATATTCATACCCCGCTTTCATCAACAGCAATGTCGTCAGGATCCGCGAGAGCCGTCCGTTTCCATCTTGAAATGGATGGATCGCCAGAAATACCACAACGAACACCCCGATCTGTATCAGGGGGTGAAGTATTTTCTCTTCTTGCGCCAGCCTGTACCACGCAACCAGGCTTTCCATCTGCTGTGGGGTATCAAAGGGGGCTGCGGTTTCAAACACCACCCCAAGTAACTGCCCATCCGCGTTGAACGCTTCCACACTGTTGGACAGCTTTTTGTAACTGCCTCGATGCCGTTCGTCTTTCTCCGAATACTTCAGCAGCATCCCATGGAGTTGCTTGATGTAATTCTCCGTCACCGCAATAGCATTATGGTTTTCAAAAACCGTGTCCATGACCAATGAGTAACCGGCCACTTCTTGTTCATCACGCGTACTGAACGATTCCACCCCCAATCGTCCAAGCAGTTCCTCCACCTGATGATCCGATAGTTGAGAGCCCTCAATACGTGTCGACGAGCCGATGCTTTCAATGGTCGCCACACGCCTGAGTTGTTTAAGACGTTCGGGTCGAAGCTGATCAACCGCGCGCCAATTCGCATTAAACGCATCCAGCCGGGTTAAAAGCCCCACCATGTCATGAGTCATAGTAAGTGAACTAATCTCAATCATGAAATAATTATACACCCATTTACACCTGTTTACACCCATTTACACCCATTTACACCCGTTTACACCCATTAACACCCCTTTTCACCAATGGAACCAACCGCTGGAACTTCCAGCCCCAATTCCCCCATCCCACATGTCTCAACAACACCCAAAAGCTTCACGCCCGGAAAATCGCACCCATCCGCTTGCCCATGATCAATCCCGCTCCCACCAGCGTCACCGTCAAAAGCACCATCGCCCACACCCCCATCGCACTGGCGATGTACGGCCCATCGCCCAGCCGCCCGTAGAACACGAAAATCGCCTTGGTGATCGGGTAATCGTTGTCCCGTTGCGCCAGGATCAGTGAGTCGCTCACCTCCAGCATGGAGAAGCTGAACGCCAGGATTGCACCGGCAATGATGTTCGCCAGGATCAGCGGCAGCACCACCCGTCGAATCGCATAAATCGACCCCGCCCCCAGGTTACGCGCCGCTTCTTCCAGCGCGCCGGAAGTCTGCTCCAGCCCCGCTGAAACCGACCGCACCACGTAAGGCAGCCGCCGGATCGCATACGCGATCACCAGAAACAAAATCGGGTCCGGCATCACCCCGCGCACCTGCATCATCGCCGCGACGCCCGGCATCCCCCGCTCGTTAAACCACGCCGCCAGCCCGGGGAAAGGCCAGTTCACGCTCATCGCCACATACCCAAACGCCATCACCAGCCCCGGCACCGCCAGGGGCAGCATGGCCAGCGCATCCAGCACTCCCGCGCCAAAGAGCCGTACCCGCGCGTTCAAATACGAAATCGCCAACCCGATCAGCACGCATACGACCATCGCAATCGACGCATACACCAGGCTGTTTCGAATCGAATCCATCGCCAGCGGATGGGTCAGCGCGCCTGTGTAATGTTCAGTCGTAAACACCTTGGGAAGAATGCTCCGGTACCAGCTTCCATCCACCGAAAACGACGAAATCACCACCCCGATGTGCGGCAGCAGCGCCACCAGGATCAGCGCAACAAATGCCCCCGCCGCCGCCAGCGACCGCCAGCCCGTCAACGTAGTCGACACCGCAGCCACCGCGGCCTTGGACTGCATCGCATGCCCGCGCCCGCCGATAAAGAACTTCGCCGCCACATACGCCGCCACAGCGATCGAAAGCATCACCACCACCAGCGCATACGGCCGCGGGCTTGAATCGATCTCTTGAATCCCCCAGTACACCTGCACCGCCGTCACGTTGTAATAGTCAAACATCAGCGGCGTACCCAGTTCCGTAAACGCCGAAATAAACACAATCGTCGCGCCCGCGAAAATCCCCGGCACGATCAACGGCAGCGTAATCCCGAAAAACCGCCGGCTCCACGATGCCCCCAGGTTCACCGCCGCTTCATCCATTGCCGGGTCCAGGTTGGCCATCGCCGCCGTCAGGTTCAAAAACATGATCGGGTACAGGTGCAGCACATTCATCACCACGATCGCCAGAAACTGCCCCCCCACCACATCACCGCCGATAAAGTCGATCCCCGGGCTCGCCGGGTCCAATATCCCCAGCGACATCAACACCTGGTTCACCGCCCCAAAGCGCCCGAAAATCGCCCGCACCCCAATCGCCCCCACAAACGGCGGCAAAATCAGCGGCACCAGCATCAACGCACCCAAAATCCGTTTCCCGAAAAAATCGTACTTCACATTCAGCACCGCCAGCGGCAGCGTCACCGCCAGGCAAAGCACCGTCGAACAAACCCCCAGCATCAGCGCGTTAAACAACCCGCGCACCAAAAGCGGGTCCTCAAACACACCCACGATGTGCGACAGCGTAAACCCATGCACAGGCTTGCCGTCCGCCCCCGTCGACACCGACACAAAGCCCCCCGCCACCGTCAGCACAATCGGCCACACCAAAAAAGCCAGCATCATCACCAGGATCACGGAAAACAGCGCGTATCGGCTGGTCAACCTCGCCACCGCTTTTTGCCACGTGGCAGGTGTGCTGAGCCGGGGTCTTACATCAGATGCTGTCTGAGACATGAATCACTCAAAGAAGATGTTGATCATTACCCGCTTGTCATGCTTTCGTCCACGTAAGCATGTCTTAAACCGACCTCCGCTGCACTCAGAGAGAAAGTTGGAGTGAAATCACTCTGCTCTTAATCCGCCCTCTTCACTGATCCCTTTCTTCCTCACTTGCTATCCAGCTTCTTGCGCGTGCTCTGTTGCAGCAGGTTCAAAAGAATCATCTCCGCAGTCATCGACTGCCGGCTGATCCTCGACAGCAGATCGCTGATCTTCTCCACCTCTTCGCGCGTGATCTTCCCGGACCGGCACGTCTCCCGGATGCGCCCCAGCGAGTCCGTCGAGTCCTGCACGCTCTGGATGGCCACGTCCAGCGCATCAAACCCATCAATGCGCCCGTCATTGTTGACATCCAGCTCAACCTTCTCGCTCTCGGCGCGCCAGTGGGTGCCCGCGGTCAACGCCTGCAGCACCAGCTCCTGCGCCCGAACGTTCGGCAGATGCACCAGCAGCATCCGGAGTTGCTTGTAATCCGGCTCGCTCTGGCCCGCCATCCAACGGTAAACCGTCGACGGCGCAACGCCCGTCAGATCGCCCAGTTCCTGAACGGTCGTCAACTTCTCGTCGATCATCCGCCTGAGTACCAGGTCAATCATGTGGATACTCCCTGAGTCCATAAATGCTCCAAACCCCCAAACCAGCCATAACTTTATCACCCCCAGCGGCAAATAGGACACCCCGCCCCATATCTTTGAACAATCCACTCGCATTCCAACATCGCCGCTTGCCCCCGCTTACACCATTTTCCAATTCCATGTCTCACCCCGGCATCTTAAATCATGCCCGTAAAATTCTTGTTATGACAATCCAGGAACCTCCCGCTCCCACACACGTCTGTTACTTTCACCACACCTCTTCAGGAGTTCCCCATGGCCTGCTTCCCGGCTACCCGGCTCCTTCCCTGCCTGCTGGGCCTCCTTGCGGGCGCAGCCAGTCTCCACGCCCAAACCAAACCTCAGCCCGCCCCCAGGCTCTCCCTGCAAGCCGTCGCCCTTCCCGGCACCGGCTTTAATTCCGGCGCCGGCTTTGATGTCATCGATTGGAACGCCGACGGCCTCCCCGACCTCTACATCCACGACGCCGGCTCCATCGCCCGAGGCGTCATCCACTTCAACACCGGCGTCAAAGGCAAGCCCCAGTTCAACCCCGTCGGCACCCCCCACCACTACAACTGCACCGAAACCTTTCCTCAAACCATCGAGCACAACCAGGCCCGCACATTCTGCGACCTCAACCACGACGGCCTGCCGGACATGATTCTTTTCGACGGCCGCCTGCGCTACCTGCCCGACACCGGCCACCCCACCGGCTGGAACATGTGGCACCTTTGGAAAAACGCCGCCACCGGCGAGTTCTTCCCCGGCACTGCCGCGATGGTGAATGAAAACGCCCGCCTCTCCGCCGGTCCCGAAAGCATGTTCTGGGACAAAGGCATCTTCGCCCGCCAGGCCATCACCTTCGCCGCCGGAGACTTCGACAACGACGGCCTGCAGGATATTGTCATCTGCCGCATGACCACCGAGCAGCCCGGTGTGCGTAAGTACCCCGCCCCCTGGGAGCAATGGACCCCGCGAGGCCGCATGGCCACCAAGCTCAACCAGCCTCTTCCCCCGTTCACCGGCCCGCTCACCCTCGGCCCCCTGGCCTCCCCCCCCACCCGGGAAACCCTCTTCTATAAAAACACCGGCACCAAAGCCGTCCCCAGCTTTGACAAAGGCGTCCCTCTCGCCGCTGGCTCTCCCGCGGGGCCGCTCATCGCGCCAAACCCCGTACTGGTCGACATTGATTCCGACAGCGCCGTCGACATCCTCAGCTCTGAAGCGCCTTACGCCTCCAACGCCTTCCGTGTCGATTGGCCCACCACCGCCAATGTCGTCTGGTTCAAACGCAAGTCCCCCGCTTCATCGGACTTTGCCCCCGCCGTCCCGCTTCTGGTCGACAATCAAACCCCCATCCCCGCGGGCACCATGGCCCGCCTCGCCGACATGCGCGGCACCGGCGCACTCGACCTCCTCGTCATGGATGCCGACGCCTCCATCCGCTGGTACATCAACAAATCCCCCAAAGGCGCTGCCCCCGTCTTTGAACCCGCCCAAATCATCCGAGGCGGTGAATTCCCCCGCTTCGACTTCATGTTCCAACCCATCCTCGTCGACTGGTTCGCCCCCGGCTCGCGTGATCTCATCCTTCACGGCGTCACCGATCCCCATTGCAAATGGGGCCTGCGCCGCACCACCCTTTTCAAGAACATTGCCACCAAACCTGGCGAAGTCCGCTACCAGCGCATTGGCGACTTCACTTTTAACGGCGACCCCGCCGTCGTCAGCCCCGCCGACCAGGAAACCCCCTACGGCGTCTATGGCTCTTACGCCTCTGTCATGCCAGATAAAGGCCAGGGCAAACGTCTGCTCATGAGCGTCGACGGCAAGGTCTTCCTCTTCTCAAACCTCGCCGCCGACGGACTCACCTTTCAAAAGCGCGTCCCCATCCCCCTCGCCGCCCGCAGGGACATCTTCCGTGGCTGGCAGGACTTCCCCGTCACCCTCGATAAGCCCATCTCCTACATCCGCCTGAGTAATTCCGGCAACTCCTTCAAAATGATCAACCTGCTGGCGTTTGAAGCCATCTCCAACGGCAAAAACATCGCCACCCTCGATCAAGGCGCCGCCGTCACCAACACCTATCCCCCGGGCACGTCGCAATACGCCATGGTTCGCAACACCGACACCATGCTCACCCCCGGCGCCAGGCCCGACGACAAAAAGTTCAACGCCACCACCTTCGGCTTCAACGTAGGCGGCATCGTCGTCAAACTCCCCCAACCCGCCAAAATCGACCGCTTCCGCATCAACATCTCCGACCGCACCGAAGCTTGGTATGAAAGTTTTGTCCCCTTCGAATGGCAGGGCAAAACCTACCGGATGACCGAAGAACTCGGCCAATACTTCGCCCAGATCTGCATCGAAGTTTCCCCGGATGGCACAAACTGGACCAAGCCCGTCGACGCCATCGTCGATGAAATGAGCCGCGCCAACCCCATCCCCATCGACTGGAACAACGACGGCAAAACCGACCTCGTCGTCGCCGCCCTTGGCAGCAATGAATTCCTCTACCCCAGCACTCTCTCTTACCGCCTCTACTTAAACCAGGGCACCGAGGAGTCTCCCGTTTTCGGCCAACCCATTCTCGCCTCTACGGAAAAGAATCAGCCTCTCGCCCCCCGCGTTCCCTGGACCGCAGGCTACGCCCCCGTCGCCGGTCTCAAACTTGTGGACATGGACTCCGATGGCAAGCTTGATCTTCTTGTCGAATCCCCCTCCATCTCCAGCAGCACCGTCCAGTGGCACAAAAACATTTCTGATCAACCCGCCGGCTTCACCTTTGAATCCCAGCCCCGGGAGCTCGTCAGCGACCTGGCCGCCTTCTCCCACTCAGGCCGCTACCGCTACTTCGATTACGCTGATGCCGATGGCGACGGCGTGCGCGACCTTTTAAACGTCGGCTCCATGTATCAGCGGCTTTACTTCGTCCGCGGCATCCACGCTGACGCACCCGCGGCCGTCACTGATCTCACCCTTGATTCCCGCTCCCCCTCAGGCACCACCCTCTCCTGGACGCGCCCCGCAACGGGCGAGAAATTTGAACTCCGCTGGTCAGACGCCACCCCCGCCGATGAACTCAACTGGCCCACCCTGCCCAGCGTCTCCGGAGCCTACACCGTCCCAGTCGGTCAACGCCAGCAGGCTGTCATCCCAGCCATCACACCGGCCCGCCGGGTCTATTCTTCTGTAAAGTCCATCAATGCCGTCGGCCACGCATCCAGCGCGTCGCGCATGTTGGATTTTGTCCCCGCCCCGGCTTCCGTGCTCACCCTTGCCAACGGCGTTCCTGAATCATCCGGCAAGCCCTACGCCGGCAACACCGCCGTCGTCCTCGCCCAGGGCAAGCAAGGCGAAGAAGCGGCCCCCCCTCCCCAAACCATCAGCATCGCCGGCCCAAGCGCCAACTTCAGCACCGGCATGCCCGCAGCCAACGCCTGGTGCACCGTCATTCGTTTCGATGCCCTCCCCAAAACCCCCGTCTCCGGCGCCACCCTCCGGCTTACCGCCCTCGATGCCGACTACGCAGTTCGGCTGGACAACGCCGAAACCATGTCCTGCAACCAGATCGATATCCCCGTCGACTTTGCCGCCGCCAACTGGCAGCAGTCCGCTCCCGGCACCCCCTGGCCTCAGGACTACATTCTTAAGTCCGGCAAATTCATCGCGTTCGGCAACGGCCCCTCCGCCGTCATGTCCTCCGGCCCTGTTCTGCGCTGGGATGTCACCCAAGCGGTGAACCACGCCATCGCCCAGGGCAAGCCCAGTGTCACCCTTCTGCTGCGCCTCGACTACACCGGCCACTACTCAGGCGGACACTACCGCTTCCACGCCCCCGACGCCAAAAACATCAGCACCCGCCCCGCCCTGGAACTCGTCACCACCAACTGACACACAAATCACCTCATAATCACAAAATCTCCTGCTTTCAGGCATTAAAATTACGCATTACAAATTTTAAATCATACATGTCTCCCCTCTTCCTCCGAGTAAAATACCCTTCCCCACAGGACCGTCCCCCTGCCGCCCCCAAGGCCACGTGAACCCATGTCCACGCTCCAGGCCTCACCCCAGCCCAACCGATTCAAACGCCTCAAATACGTCCTCGCGGCGACCGCCATCGCCGTCCTGTTCATCTGGCTCGCCGGGCCCGCACTCTCAAATCGCATCATCCCCACCGCAAGCCATTCCGACCGCACCGACATCGCCTTGATCATCCACACCGGACAGGCATGGCTCGCCCTCCCCCGGCCTGACGGCACCTGCGTGGCCTACAGCTTCGCGCCGCAATCCAGCCCCACCTCCATCTGGCAAAGCGCATGGGATTGCGTGCGCCCTCAACCCGGCGCGCTCTTGAAAATCGAACTCGCCTCCGGCCCTTCTCTGGCCTCTGCGTCGCGCGATCTCGGCGCTCAGGAAGTCTGGCTCATCCAGGCCCCGCAGGACAAGATCTTCGCCCTGGTTGCAAAGCTCGACGCCCACTTTGCGCAAAACCTGAGCACGCTGACCAACAACACTCAGTTTCAATCTCTTCAGGTCGCCGCCTCTGAGCATTACACCGGCCTGGGCTTCAACGCCAACCAATGGGCCGCCGCCCGCCTGGGCGAAGTGGACACCCGCGTCGAAGGGCTCGGCGTGCTCACACGCTGGTCCGTCGAACCTTTCACACCCTGAACGCTTTTGGGGATTTTCGAATAATCCCTCCGCCTCTTCCCGACACCTCGCCCAGATCATCGGGGCCTTGTCTATTACACGCGCCCACATCCCCGCCAACCCCATAACGACCCAGCTCCCGCTGCTTTCCTGCCCGGTGGCATGCTCTCGTCCGTGTGAGCATGCCCATCCGCTTTGCTCACCACCTTGCCAATCGCGCGTACTCGCACGCAGCCCCGAAAAATCACCTCGTATTTTTCCTTTGCCCCCAACCCTTGTTATGACATAATGCAAACTGAGGGCCCTGTTGCTCCCATCGTTGTAGTGTCCGTTCCAACACGCCAACACAAGGGATGCTTCATGCCATTTCGCACCCGCTTTTGTCCCGCTTTTACGTTGGTTGAGTTCCTCGTCGTCATCGCCATCGTCGCCGTCCTTACCGCCATGCTCATCCCCTCGCTCGCCGAAGCGCGCGAGGCCGCCCGCGCCGCGCTCTGCATGGCCAACCAGCGCCAGATCGCCATCGGCTTTGCCGGCTACCTCGGCGATTGGAAGTTCACCTACCCCTACTCAAACCCCGCCCGCATCTACCCCGGCCCGCCCGCCGACATCGCCGACTACTTCCGCAACTGGAGCGAAGAATACACAAACCCCTGGACGCGCAATCTCGGCCCCTACCTGGGTAATTACAAAAAAGGCGACTATCCCAAAGTCCTCCTCTGCCCCTCCAACCTCTGGCCTGCGTTTGCCTATAACGGCCAGGTCAACCCCGCCACCACTTACGGCGTAAACGACGGCGTCATCACCTCCAACTGGCACGGCGATAACTACTCCCCCATCTACCTCCCCACCCGCGAACGCGACCTCAAACGCCCCTCCGGAAACCTCCTGATGGGCGAAGTCCCCCTCGCCGCCTCCGCCTACGGCCGCTCCTTCTTCAACAACGTCACCAGCTACCTCCCCTTCTCCGCCGACGGCCCTTACACCCTCCCCTACCCCGCGGGCTACTGGCACGCCCCCGACATCGCCGGCCGCGTCATCAACGGCAACCCCATCGCCCGCGTCAACCACAAACTCGCCTGGAACTCCTGCATGGCCGACGGCTCCGTCAAGCGCACCACCAAAGCCACCCTCTTCGAATACGGCAACGGCTGGGCATACCCCCAACTCCGAGGCGAAGCCTCCATGTACTGGTCTAACCGCTACCCATAACCCCCCGAAAACACCTACCGCTTCCCCGCCACAAGAGCATTCGTTAGCCGGAAGCGCAAAGCGACGGAGTCTTCATTCTTAAACTCTCTCCATCTGGAAAGTGAGTAAGAAATCAACACGTTTGCCTCGAGGTGGCAGGACACCAATTGAACTTTTTTTGAATGGAATCAAGGGATGGGGCACCGCGCCGCACTCCTATTGCGATTTGGACCTGGAAAGATTTGTGAATGCACTATTTTCGCGATCTTTCATCCTCAACAGATCACCCGGCACTTCATGCCGACTGCCAGAAAAAGGCACTCCATTCAGAATGCTCAGCAACAAAAAGATAGGGTCACTTTAGGGTCTGGAACGTAAACACTCTGGCACTAGTTTCTAGATGAAGGGTCGCGTACTATTCACGATTATGCACCTCGCCCCACTCATCTGCGTAAAGGATGTACCTGCTGCGAGCCTGTGGTACCAGACCCTGCTTGGCTGCACGAGTGGGCACGGCGGCGATGAGTACGAGCGGCTCAACGACGGCAAACGACTTGTGCTGCAACTGCATCGCTGGGATGTGAACCACCACCACGGGCCGCTGGGCGATCCAACGATCACGCCCGGCAATGGAGTGATCCTATGGTTCGAGCTCGACAACTTTGACGCCGCGTATGCGCGGGCAGGCCAGTTGAGCGCGCACGTACTCAAGGACCGGTTGTGGTCGGAGAACGGCAACTGGGAGTTCTGGCTCCGCGACCCGGATGGGTACACCGTGGTGCTGACCAGCCCGATGTGATACTTGACAACTGGATGATCCCGACGCCGCCAACACACGACGATGGGCATGAACGTGCTCAAGGAATTGATCGTCTATCTGCTGGTCTGCAGCGGCGAAGACCCAAAGGATATCCATCGATGAGCAAGTCGCGAAATGAACTAAAAAAGGCTTTATTTACGGCATAAAACACTATCCGAACGGCATTCCCGATGAGTGAAGGGAGGAGAAAAGGTGACGCGCACCATTTTGACATTGACCAACACGCCAAAATCAATAACCCGTTTCTTCTCAACGCTTACGTTGATCTTTTCTCGCTCTACTTTCTACCTTTCCACCCCTGCCCACCCTCGCCATCCTCGGCACGCGCCTCTCACTCCGCTATTCTGTCCCTGTGACCACCACGCCTTCCATCTCAGTCGCCCTCTGCACCTACAACGCGGGCCCCTACCTCGCACCGCAGATCCAGAGCATTTTCGCCCAATCGCTCCTGCCCGCTGAACTGCATATCTCCGACGACGGCTCCACCGACGACACCCTGCAAACTCTCCGCTCCCTCCAAACCCAGGCGCCTTTCCCAATCCACATCCACACCACCCCAGGCCGCCTCGGCCCTGCGAAAAACTTCGAATCCTGTCTCCAAAAATGCACCGGCGGCATCCTTGTCCTTTGCGACCAGGACGACCTGTGGCGCCCCGACAAGCTTCAGCTTCTTTCGTCCTCCCTCACTCACTCCAAAGCCATCCTGGCCTTCTCTGATCTTTCCATCATCAACGCCGATGGCACCCCCACCGGGCTTACCCAGTGGCAGCAGCTCAGCTTCACACCCGCCCAGCAGGCGTCCTTCGCCACCGGCCACGCGCTGGATGTCCTTCTCAAATACAACGTCGTCACCGGCGCAGGCGCGGCCTTCAAACGCGAACTTCTCACCCACGCCCTCCCCTTCCCTGCGGACTATCTCCACGATGAATGGTTCGCCCTCATCGCAGCCTGCACGGGCCGGCTCGCCCCCATCGCACAGCCTTTGGTTCAATATCGCCGCCACGCCGGCCAGCAGGTCGGCCCTCCCGCTGCCGGGCTCCTGGCTCAGGCGCGTTATGCGAAGCAAAAAATGCAGACCCCTTACTTTGAAGCCATGGTCCGCCGGGCCGATGCCCTCTGTCACAGGCTCTCCCAAATCCCCTCCGACGCCCTCCGCCCCGGCGCGCTCACCCTTGCGCAGCAAAAACAATCCCACGCCCTTAAACGCCTCGCCATCCGTCAATCTCCCTTGCTTCGTTCCCCTAAGGCCATTGGTGAACTTTTCGCCGGCAACTACGCCCGCTTCGGTTACGGCGTAAAAAGCTTCGCCCAGGACCTCTTCCTGTGAACACCCCCACCCCACATCCCGGCCCGCCCACCCGGCAAAACACCGGCGCTGTCATCGTCCTCTACCACCCCGGCCCTGATGTCCCCCAGCGCATCGCGCAGCTTAAGCAAACCGTCAGCCAGGTCATCGTCGTCGACAACACCCCGCGTCCAAACAGCAACCCCTCCCTTCTGAACTCCGTCATTCAGGGTCCCGGCATCACTTACCTCTCGAACCCTGCCAACCTCGGCATTGCCAAAGCCTTAAACCAGGGCATCGCCGTCGCTGCGCAAATCGGCCTCTCCTGGCTCCTCATGCTCGACCAGGATTCCACCCCGCCTCAATCCCTGCTTGCTGATCTTGCCTCGCTCATCCAGCAGGCGCCCGACAAAGACACCCTCGCCCTCATCGGCATTAACTATCAAGACGCCTCGGGCAAAACCGCTCATCCCGTCGTCCCAGGCCTCACGCCTGCTAAAGCGGTCATCACCTCCGGCAGCCTTCTCCGTCTGGACGCTGTCCAGCACCCGAACGTCGGTCCATTCCGGGAAGACTACTTCATTGACGAGGTAGACCATGAGCACGCCCTTCGCCTGCGCCGGGCAGGCTTTCGCGTCGCCTTGGCCTCTGGTGTCGGCATGCCTCATAACCTGGGCAACATGCGCCGTGCCACCGTGTTGGGCCGCTCGATCGGCATCTCCAATCACGCCCCCGCCCGCCGCTATTACATGACCAGAAACCGCATCGCCCTCGCCAAAACCTACCTCTTCTTTGATCCAGCCTTTGTCCTCTCCCGCCTGGCGCTTACCGAAGCGGAAAGCTTCGTCATCCTCTTTTACGAAGATCAAAAGGCCAGCAAGCTATGGCACATGGTCAAAGGCATGCTGCACGGGTTCACTGGCCGAATGGGACCGCTTTAGGACATTCGGGTAAACTGCCATCCATGCCCCAGGCCCCCGTTTTGGACCACTCAAACGATGTCACCGTCATCCGGCCCCGCTCGGGCTGGTCGGGCATCGATTTGGCCGAACTCTGGCGCTACCGGGACCTGTTCTGGATTCTCACCCTCCGGGACATCAAAGTCCGCTACAAGCAAACCATCATCGGCGCCGGCTGGGCCTTGCTCCAGCCGTTTATGACGATGGTCGTCTTCAGCATTTTCTTTGGCATGCTGGCCAAAATTCCCTCCGACGGCCTGCCCTACCCCATCTTTGCCTTCGTCGCCCTGCTGCCCTGGCAGCTTTTTGCCCACGCCCTCACGCAGTCCAGCAATAGCATCGTTGAAAATGAACGCCTGATCACCAAGATCTACTTCCCCCGGTTGATCATCCCCCTGGCCTCCGTCGGCGCCGGCCTTGCGGACTTTTGCGTCTCGCTCATCTTCCTTTTCGCCATGATGGCCTGGTATGGCATCGTCCCCACCCTTGGCATCCTGCTCCTGCCTTTCCTCACCGTCTTCGCCCTCCTGGCGGCTCTCTCCGTGGGCATCTGGCTGGCCGCGCTCAACTCCCTTTACCGGGACTTTCGCTACACCGTTCCCTTCATCGTCCAATGCTGGATGTTCGCCAGCCCCATCGCTTACCCCGCCAGCATGATTCCTGAACAATGGCGCTGGCTCTACGGGCTCAACCCCATGACCGGCGTCATCGAAGGCTTCCGCTGGGCGCTCCTTGGCACCGGCCAGGCCCCCGGGCTGCTCATGACCGTCTCCGCGGCCGCCACCCTTGTCCTTCTGGCAGGCGGCATCGCCTACTTCAGGCGCATGGAACGCACCTTCGCAGACTGGGTATGATCATCCCCCTTAAATTTCAAAATCAGCCCACACCCAGCACATGATTCAACCCGATCCTCAACTCGTTTTACCCCCTCAGGTTAAAGACGTCCGTATCCTGGTCACCGGGGCCTCCGGGCTCGTCGGTTCCGCCATCGTCAAGCTCCTTCAGGCCCAGGGCCACACCCAGCTTCTCACCCCCACCTCGCGCCAGTTGAACCTTTTGGACCCAGCCTCCGTTGAAGCCTGGTTCGCCGCCAATAAGCCCCAGATCGTCCTCATGGTCGCCGCCCGCGTCGGCGGCATCAAAGCCAATAAATCCCACCCCGTCGAATTCACCCGCGACAATCTCCTCATGGAGATCAACCTCTTCGACGTCTGTCTCCGCCACAAAACCCTCGTCAACGTCTTCATGGGCAGCTCCTGCATTTACCCCCGTCTCTCCCCCCAGCCCATGCGTGAGGAATACCTCCAGACCGGCCCCCTTGAGCCCACCAACGAAGGCTACGCCCTCGCCAAGCTCGTCGGCCTCCGCATGGCGGACTTCTACCTCAAACAGCACGGCATGCGCACCCTCTGCCCCCTCCCCTGCAACATCTACGGCGCAAACGACACCTTCGACCTCGAAAAAGCCCACGTCCTCTCCTCCCTCGTGCGCCGCTTCGTAGACGCCAAAGACCAAAACCTCCCCCACGTCACCCTCTGGGGCACCGGCACCCCCCGCCGCGAACTTATCCATGCGGACGACGTCGCCCGTGCCACCCTCTTTCTGCTCAACCGCCACTTCAGCGCCGATGGCCCCATCGACGCCCGACCCATCAATGTCGGCACCGGTGTCGATCACTCCATCCTCCAGATCGCCCACCTCGTCAGCCAGGCGGTGGGCTACACTGGCCAAATCAAATGGGATACCTCCATGCCCGACGGCATGCCCGTCAAGCTCCTGGACGTCTCCACGCTCAAGCAATGGGGCTTCTCCCCCCGGATCACCCTTGAAGAAGGCATCCGTCAAACCATCCTCAGCTACCGGGAAACCCTCGCTAAAGGCCCCGCACCGAAATGATCACGCAAACCAGAAACGAACTTACCGACGTCCTCAAGCGCTACTGGGAGCTCACCGGCCCCTCGGCCAACCCCAAATACTGGTATCCCCTGAGCCGGACCACCTTCGGCACGGAAGAAATCCTCCAGGCGCTGGACTCCATGTGCCGCGCCCAGACCACCATGGGCGAAAAAACCGCCCAGTTCGAAGCGGACTTCTGCGCCTTCCAGGAATCCGCCCACGCCACCATGGTCAACTCCGGTTCCTCGGCAGACCTGCTCATGAGCTACCTGCTCATCGACCCTGTGCGCCCCCTCTTAAAGCCCGGCGATGAAATCCTCATCCCCGCGGTCACCTGGCCCACCCAGTTCTGGTCCCCCATGATGGCCGGCCTCCAGGTCAAGCTCGTCGATGTCGATCCTCAAACCCTCAACATCGACATTGCCGACCTCGCCCGCAAGATCACTCCGAAAACCAAGGCGCTCTTTGTCGTCCACCTCATGGGCAACCCCTGCGACATGCACGCCGTCCGTGAGCTGGTCGACAAGCACAAGCTCATCCTTCTGGAAGACTGCTGCGAAGCCATGGGCAGTCGTTTCGATGGCATCAACGTCGGTAATTTCGGCCTCGCCTCCAGCTTCTCCTTCTTCTTCGCCCACCACATGTGCACCATGGAAGGCGGGATGATCACCTCCAACGATCCCACCATCAAAGACACCATCCGCATGCTCCGCGCCCACGGCTGGGCCCGCAACCTCAGCCCGGACCCCGACCGCCTCAAGGGCTACGATGTCGACCCCCGTTACGCCTTCATCGACTGGGGCTTCAACGTCCGCCCCACCGAGCCCCAGGCCGGCTTCGGCATCGAACAGCTCAAGAAACTCCCCGGCTTTAACGCCCGCCGGATCGTCCTGGCGGAGCGTTTCTTTAACGCCATCAAGCGTTACCCCGTCCTTGAAGCTCCTAAGGCCCACCCGGCCTCCAGGCCCGCCTGGTTCACCCTCCCGCTGATGATCCGCCCCGACGCTTCGTTCACCCGCGGCCAGATCACCGGCTATCTGGAAGAGCAAGGCATCGAAACGCGCCCCATCGTCGTGGGAAATATCGCCCGCCACCCTGTTTCCCGGCTTTTCCCCACGCTTCAGGACCACACCCTGGCCGGCGCCAACCAGATCCACGACCGCGGCTTCTACATCGGGCTCACCCCCATGTCGTCCGATCAGGACATGGATCGCCTCCTCGCCGTGTTCGACCGGTTCTTTGCCGGCCAATCCTCAGGCCGGTAACCGGCGTTGACCCGGCCGGTCCCGTGCTTTGAAGTGTTGATATCATTGCACTTATCTCCACGCAGAGACCCTTAATTCAAGCCAGACAGACACCATGACTCAAAAAGCCAAAATCGCGCTCATCACCGGCATCACCGGCCAGGACGGCTCATATCTGGCTGAACTCCTGCTTTCCAAGGGATATGAGGTCCACGGCCTGGTCCGCCGGTCCAGCTCTTTCAACACCGACCGCATCGAGCACATCTTTCAAGACCCCCATGAAAGCGGCAAGCGCCTCCAGCTCCACTATGGCGACCTCACCGACGCCAACACCCTTTCGCGGCTGATGCGCCAGATCAAGCCCACCGAGGTCTATAACCTTGGCGCCCAGAGCCATGTGCGTGTCAGCTTTGATCAGCCCGTCTACACAGCCGAGGCCACCGGCATCGGCGCACTCAAGCTCCTTGAGGCCGTTCGCGATTTCCAGGACCACGCCGGCTTCCAGGTCCGCTTCTACACCGCTTCCAGCTCTGAAATGTTCGGCAAGGTCGCGGAAGTGCCCCAACGGGAAACCACGCCGTTCTACCCCCGCTCGCCTTACGGCGTCGCCAAGGTCTACGCCCACTGGATCACCGTCAACTACCGTGAAAGCTACGGCATGCACGCCTCCTGCGGCATCCTCTTCAACCACGAAAGCCCCCGCCGCGGCCAGACCTTCGTCACCCGTAAAATCACCCGCGCCGCGGGCCGCATCAAGATGGGCCTCCAGTCCAAGCTCTACCTGGGCAACCTCGACGCTAAGCGCGACTGGGGCTTCGCAGGCGACTACGTGGAAGCCATGTGGCTCATGCTCCAGCAGGACCAGCCCGATGATTACGTCATCGCCACCGGCGAAGCGTTCTCCGTCAAGCAGTTCTGCGAAAAAACCTTCGCCCGCCTGGGTATGGATTACAGGGACTTCATCGAAATCGACCCCCGCTATTTCCGCCCCGCCGAGGTCGACATCCTCCTGGGCGACCCCGCCAAGGCGACCAAAAAACTCGGCTGGAAACCCAGGGTCCAGTTCGACGACCTCGTCGCCATGATGACCGACGCCGACCTTGAACTCGCCCGCCAGGAAAAAACCCTCCGCGACGCCGGCCACGAAGTCGGCGCCGCTTCGCAGGACCGGGCCTGAGCCGACGCTGACTTTCAACCCATGACATCGCAGTCAATCAAGCAAACGCCACACAATGACTCAAACTGCGATCAAAGTTGAAGGCCTCTCAAAACTCTACCGTCTGGGCACGCGTGCGCCCTATCACCGCCTCACCGACACGCTCCAGAGCCTTGCCGCCCTTCCTCTGAAACTCCTCACGCGTCGCTCCGGGTCTTCCGCACCTCAAGCCGCCCCAGCCGTCGGGGATCGCTTTTCCGACGCACCTCCGGGCTACTTCTGGTCCCTCAAGGACATTGATTTTCACGTTCCTGAAGGCCAGGTCGTCGGCATCATCGGGCGCAACGGCGCAGGTAAGTCCACGCTCCTGAAAATCCTTTCCCGCATCACCGCCCCCACCCGCGGAAACATCACCATCCGCGGCCGCGTCGGTTCGCTCC
The DNA here is from genome assembly GCA_964542875.1 of uncultured Phycisphaeraceae bacterium. Lineage (GTDB taxonomy): Bacteria > Planctomycetota > Phycisphaerae > Phycisphaerales > Phycisphaeraceae > CAZGOM01. The sequence continues at coordinate 12,607 of CAZIWA010000059.1, read as the reverse complement.
TGGAAGTCGGCACCGGTTTCCACCCCGAGCTCTCCGGCCGTGAAAACATCTTCCTCAACGGCGCCATCCTCGGCATGAAACGCGCCGAGATCCTCAAGAAGTTCGACGAGATCGTCGCCTTTTCCGAAGTCGAAAAGTTTCTTGATTCTCCCGTCAAGCACTATTCCTCCGGCATGTACATGCGTCTGGCCTTCGCCGTCGCCGCGCACCTTGAGCCCGAAGTCCTCATCGTGGATGAAGTCCTCGCCGTCGGCGATGCCGGCTTCCAGAGAAAATGCCTGGGCAAAATGGGTGAGGTCGCTAAAACCGGCCGCACCGTCCTTTTCGTCAGCCACAACATCCAGGCCATCCAGGCCATGTGCCAGCAGTGCATCTGGCTTGATGCCGGCCAGGTCAAAATGGCAGGCCCTGCATCGGACGTTATCTCCCGATACGTCGCAGGCCTGTCCGAAGGCCATTCGTCCCTCTCCATTCAAAATATGATCGACGCCGTGCGCAAAGATCGCGTCTTTAAGCTCAACGCCTTGGAAGTCCGTCAGGATGATGCCGCTATCGGCCAATTCATCTCCGGCAAATCCATCAGTGTCGTCGTTGATTTCGAGCTTGCCGAGTCCACCGAAGGCTTTCATCTCTACATCCAGACACTCACCACCGACGGAACCGTCGTGTTTGAGTCCATTCACAACGGCCACATCCCCAGCCCGCCGCCCACTCCTCAAGGCAGGTATGTCGCCCAGGTCACCATCCCTGCCGACTTCTTTAATCAAGGCGATTACGTCCTTGTCGTCCGCGCAGGCATTCACAACGTCAGGTCATGCATCGAACCACCCATCCAGATCCCACTCCACATCGACATGCTCGGTCGCGTCAATCAAGCCTACTCCGGCTATAAAGCCCCAGGCTTTATAGCCCCTCTGCTCTCGTGGGAAATCACCCCCGCCACCGGTATTTGAGCCGGCAAATCCCACATTATTCAAAAGGTCACAGGAGAGGTAGACTCTTCACCAACGGTCCAACACATACAGGCTATCCCTCATGAAACCATGCCTCGCCTGCAAAAAACCTGTCGATACGTTCATCAACTTCGGCAAGATGCCCATCGCCAACGGCTTCCTCACGCCCCCGGAGTTTCAAAACGAATTCTTCTTTGAACTCAAGACCGGCTACTGCCCCGCCTGCCACATGGTCCAGCTCACGGAGTTTGTCGATCCTTCCAAGCTCTTCCACGAGAACTACGCCTACTTCTCCTCCATCTCCACGCGCATGGCGGACCATTTCAAGCAATTCGCCTCCTGGCTCCGGGAAACCTATGTCTCCCCGGAAAAACCCTTCGTCGTCGAACTCGGCTCCAACGACGGCATCATGCTCAAGCACATCGCCGCAGCCAGGATCCCGCACCTCGGCGTAGAGCCCTCTGCCAACGTCGCGCAAGTCGCACGCAACAATGGCGTCAATACCCTCTCGGAATTCTTCAACGAAGAAACCGCCCGCAAAATACTCACCCAATACGGTCATGCCGACAGCGTCTCGGGCGCCAATGTCATCTGCCACATCCCCGACATGCACTCCATCATCCGCGGCCTCGATATCCTCCTGAAGCCCAAAGGCGTCTTCATCTTTGAAGACCCTTATCTCGGCGACATCGTCGCCAAAGCCTCCTACGACCAGATCTACGACGAGCACTACTACTATTTCTCCCTCCACTCCGTCGCCAACCTCTTTGCCCCCCACGGCATGGAAATCGTCGACGCCCTTCCTCAGCACACGCATGGCGGCTCCATGCGCTACGTCATCGCACGCAAAGGCGCACGCCCCGTCTCCCCCGCCGTAAGCGCGCTCATGCAGAAAGAGCTCGCCCAGGGCCTCACCAAACCCGAAACCTACGCGAACCTCGCCAAACGCATCCATCAATCCAAGACCGATCTGGTCAACCTTCTCAAGGACCTCAAAGCTCAGGGCAAACGCGTCGTCGGCTACGGTGCGACCTCCAAGAGCACCACCGTTACCAACTTCTGCGGCATCGGCCCCGATCTCGTTGAATTCATCAGCGATACCACCCCGGGCAAGCAAGGTAAGTTCAGCCCCGGCACCCACATCCCCATCTTCCCCTACGACAAGTTCAAATCCCGTTACCCCGAGTATGCGCTCCTCTTCGCCTGGAACCACGGCGAGGAAATCATCGCCAAGGAAACCGCCTTCACCCAGGCAGGCGGCAAATTCATCGTCTATGTCCCCAAAGTGGAAATCAAGGGCTAAGCCATGACCGCCATGCTCCTGTGCAGCAACCCCAAATTCCAGTACCTCGCCCACAAGGCCGACATCGACCTGGCCATCAAACGCGTGCTGGATTCCGGCTGGTACATCCTCGGCAAGGAAGTCGCCGCATTCGAGCAGGAATTTGCCGCCTACATCGGCGTGCGCTTTGGTGTCGGCGTCGCCAATGGCACCGATGCCCTCCACCTCGCCCTCGTCGCATGCGGCATCAAGCCCGGCGACGAAGTCATCACCGTCTCTCACACCGCCGTCGCCACTGTCAGCGCCATTGAGCTCGCAGGCGGCTCCCCTGTCCTGGTCGACATTGATCCTCAAACATTCACGCTCGACCCCGCCGCCCTCGCCAAAGCCATTTCGCCCAGAACCAAAGCCATCATTCCCGTCCACCTCTATGGCCAATCGGTTGATCTTTCCAGAATCCTGCCCATCGCCAAAGAGCACAACCTCAAGGTGATCGAAGATTGCAGCCAGGCCCACGCCGCCACCCATGCCGGCCGGAAAGTCGGTTCCTTTGGCGATATCGCCTGCTTCAGCTTCTACCCTACCAAAAACCTCGGTGCGCTCGGCGATGGCGGCATGGTCGTCACCAGCGATCCTCAACTCCACAAAAACCTCCTTATGCTCCGGGAATACGGCTGGGAAGAACGCTACATCAGCAAAGTTTCCGGATGGAACTCCCGGCTTGATGAACTTCAGGCCGCCGTCCTGCGCGTCAAGCTCACCCACCTCGATGCTGATACCGTCTGCCGGATCAAAATCGCCGATGCTTACGACCATGCCCTGGCCGGCCTTCCCGGGCTTACCCTACCCATCCGCAGGCCCGGTTCCTTACATGTCTTTCACCTCTACGTCATTCAGCTTGACCGGCGCGACGCACTCCTGGCCCATATGAAAGCCCAAGGCATTGCCCCCGGTATTCACTACCCGATGCCCATTCATCTTCAGCCCGCGTATCAAAACAAGATCGGCATCCCGGGCCCGATGCTTAGCACCGAGCGCGCCGCCAGGCGCGTTCTCTCCCTCCCCATGTACCCCGAGCTCACTTCACAAGACGTCGAAGCGGTGACCGCTTCGGTGCGTGATTTCTTCGCTCGTATTTGATAATTGCAACCCGATCCGTCCACCCGGGGTAACATGCCGACTATGTTGCATCAGCCCCTTGGAATCATCTCATCGCTGCTTAGGAGCATCGCCTCACAGCTCGACGCGTGCATAACACGGCCCACCTGGCGTGGAGTCTACGCGCGCTTTGAAGATGTTCCCAACCAAGGCCAGGGGTACAACCAGGAAACACTGGCAAACCAGGCGATTGAGAATCTCAGGAAAATCATGGAAATGCCCGACGGCCCTGAAGCCCAATCAGCCACGCTTTTAGCCGAACAAACCCTTTTGCCCCTCCTTGCGTCATCCCTTTCAACACCCGAAAAACCCCTGACCATTCTTGATTTCGGAGGCGGAGCCGGTATTGGTTTTGTTCAGATCCTTCGTTCACTTGGCCCGGAATCCCGAGTTGCATACCACATCGTCGAATGCCCTTCTCTCGTCCAGGCAGGATCTCGCTTTTGGCATTCCGAACCCCGCATCGCCTTCCATAATGGTCTTTCCGATTTACCTTCTCGCATTGACATTGTTTACCTTTCCTCTTCATTGCAGTACATCCAGGATTACCCCAGCCTGCTCAAGTCACTCTGCGCCCTGAAACCTAAACGCATACTCCTCGCCAAGCTCTCCACAGGCGACTTTCCCACCTACACCACCGCACAACTCAATCTGGGTCCCACCTCTGTCCCCTATTGGTTCATCAACACCCAGGATCTCATTACTCTCCTTCACCAGGAAGGCTATACCCGGATCTACCAGAGCCTCATGGAACGCATCTATCCGCAATCTCAGTTCTCGCCCCAGTACAGGATGAACCGCACCACCAACCTCCTCTTTGCTCCCAAGGAGGCAACGCCATGAACCAGACGTTTGAAAAACTTCCTCCCGCCATCGTCCTCTGGGGCGGCACGGGTCAGGCGAAAGTCATTGCTCCCACCGTTGAATTGCTGGGTTCCCGGGTGGTCGCTGTTGTTGACGATACTCCCGACCTCGCTCCTCCTTTCCCTGGTATCCCGCTGCTTAAGGGCGCCGCCGGCCTCAAAGCATGGCTTGACAAGCAATCATCCCGCACGGACCTGGGCTTCGCCGTCACCATTGGCAATCCCCACGGTAGAGTCCGGCTTAAGCTGCACGACATCATGGTTGATCTCGGGCTGCAGCCAACGCGAATCGTCCACCCCTCCGCCTGGGTGGAGCACAACGCAGTCATCGGTCCGGGGGCTCAGATCATGCACCATGCGGTTGTCATGGCCCAGGCCAGCATTGGCCGCCAATGCATTATCAACACCTGCGCCAGCCTCGATCATGAGTCCATCCTTTCCGACGGCTGCGAACTGGCTCCCGGCGCTACACTGTGTGGGCTCATCCGTTGTGGAACCAATGTATGGGTCTGTGCCGGCGCCACAATTCTTCCCAGAGTGCATATCGGCGACGACGCCATCGTCGGGGCCGGTTCGCTGGTAAGGAAAAATGTGCCGGAAAAAACCACTGTTATCGGCGTGCCCGCTCGCGTCATTAATCGGAACCCGGTCTGAAAGCCACCTCCATCATCGATCAGAAAGACAAATCTCATGAGCCAGGAAAAACCGATGGAACCCATTTACATGGCAGGGCCGTGGATCACGGAACTCGAAATCAAGACCGTGGAAGACGCCATGCGCCGCGGCTGGTATGAGCAACCTTACTGGTACTGCGAAGAATTCCAGAAAGTCTTCGGACAATACCACGGCCGCAAACACGCCCTGATGACCACCAACTGCACCAGCGCCATCCACCTTCTGCTTATGGGCCTGGGAATCAAGGCCGGGGACGAAGTCATCGTCCCTGACTGCACATGGATCGCCTCTGCCGCTCCCGTCACCTATGTAGGAGCCACCACGGTCTTCTGCGACATCGATCGCCAGACTTGGTGCATCGATCCCGTCTCCCTCGAAAAAGCCATCACTCCACGCACCAAAGCCATCATCTGCGTTGACCTCTTCGGCAACATGCCGCAAATGGATAAAATCCGTCAGATCGCGGCGAATCACAAAATCCATCTCATTGAAGACGCCGCCGAAGCACTCGGATCCGTTTATCACGGCACCAAAGCAGGTAAGTTTGGTATCGGCTCCGTCTTCAGCTTCCACCGCACCAAAACCCTCGTCACCGGTGAAGGCGGCATGCTCCTCCTCGATGACACCGATCTCTTTAATCGCTGCTCAGTCATCCGTGATCATGGCCGCCAGCCCGGCGCCCCCATGTATTACAACTACGAAGTCGGCTATAAATTTATGCCCTTTAATCTCCAGGCCGCACTTGGTTATGCCCAGTTCCAGCGGTTGGATGAACTCGTCGGCAAGAAACGCTGGATCTTCAAGCTCTACAAGGAAAGATTGGGCGACCTTCCGGACCTGCAATTCAATGATGAACCCGAAGGCGTCATCAACAGCGTGTGGATCACCGCGTTGGTCATCGGTAAAAGCTACAACCTTGATAAAGCCCAGGCCATGCAGCGCCTCCAGGCTCTGGGCCTGCCCACGCGCCCTTTTTTCTATCCCCTCTCCTCACTGCCTGCATACCCGGGGGCCATGGATCTCTACAAATCCAGAAATCCCAATGCCTATGACATCTCTGCACGTGGCCTGAACCTCCCCGGAGCATTGAATCTCACCGAAAATCAAATCGACGCTGTTTGCAACGGCATTCGAACCGTTCTTAAGGAAAATCGCTAAAACCATGCCTGCCAACACCATACCTGACAGCCAAAGCCTCAAAGGCAAGCGCGTCCTTATCACAGGCGGACTGGGCTTCATCGGCTCAAATCTCGCCCATGCATGTGTTGCCCAAGGCGCTAAAGTCACCATTTATGACTGCCTGGATCCCCGTTCCGGCGGCAACATGCACAATGTCCACGAAATAGAACACGACCTTGAAATCATTTTGAATGACATCCGTAACTTCGAAGGCTTAAGTGCCGCGCTGCGCAAGCAGGAAATCGTCTTCAACTGTGCCGCCTACACCTCCCACCCGCTGTCAATGCGCGAGCCCCTCACCGACATCGATGTCAACTGCAAAGGCACCATTAATCTTCTGGAAGCCACCAGGCGCTTTAGCCGCGACTGCCGGATCGTCCATATCGGAACCAGCACACAGGTCGGCAAAATGGTTCAGGATCCCGTCACTGAAACCCATCCCGAGTTTCCCGTCGATATCTATTCCGCCAACAAGTCCGTCTCCGAAAAATACATCCTCATCTATGGCACCGCATACAAGATGCCGGTCACCGTCGTCCGGCTGGCCAATAATTTCGGCCCCCGCTCCAACATCCAAAGCCCTGAGTTCGGCTTCGTCAATTATTTCGTCGGGCTTGCGTTAAAGGGATGCGACATCACGGTGTTTGGCGATGGAGCGCAGAAACGAAACATCAGCTTCATTGACGACAGCGTCCGCGCACTCACGCTCGCGGCGACATCCGACAAGTGCCTCGGCCAAACCCTTTTCGCCGTCGAAAATCGCCAAACCACCGTCGCCCAGATCGCTCAGGCCATTGCCGGCGCGATCGGCGGCAAAGTCCGTTTCGTCGAATGGCCCAAGGATCGCCAGGTCATCGAAATCGGCGATGCCGTCATCAGCAACGCCAAAGCAAAAAAACTCCTAGGCTGGAACCCTCAGACCAACCTTCAGGACGCCCTGGCCGCCACCCGCGCATACTTTGATTCTTGCCTTGAAAAATACTTGTGAAACCAACACCGCCCAGTCTCATCTGTCCTGCACAAGTCACGCGCGCTGTGCCCCATCGGATGTTTCACTATGAATAAAACGGTCCTCATTCTCTTTGACCCGGACTTGGCTGGATATACCAAGATAGTTCGCGGTCTCCGGTATCGGGACATGTTCGCACCAGCTGGTTGGAATGTAATATTCTGCGAATTCAGGGTGGACCCCGAATCTCAAATCCTTACCAAAGCCTCCTCCGCCGATGTCATTTACTTACTGAAAATCCCTAGCCTCGATTTCATCGCCCAATTGCGCAAATCCAGCCGTGCAAAAATTGTTTTCGATCTTACCGACGCGCTTTGGACCCCGCCCCATAACTTCTTTTTCTTCAAGCTCGATGAGATTCTTGCCGGCGTTGATGCCATCTTCACCGTCAATGAATTTGACACCTCCTACGCCAGCAGATTCAACCGGGTTGTGATACCCATCCCGCCCTCCTCCATTGTTGAGCAATTCGACGATGTTCGCCCGACTCTTCCGCCGCCGGACCCGCATAAACTCGTCATAGGATGGGTCGGCGGCCAGGGCACAATCCAAGCACTCAAGCGCCCTAGTGCCGCACTGACCAGACTATGCGCTGAATTTCCTGACCTTCATGTTCGGATCCTTGGATGTGCCCTCCCCTCCTGGCTGTCGCAAATCCGGGCGACAGCTCTGGAGCACTACGATGAAGCCGACATGGTCCGTGAGATCCTCAAAATGGATATCGGTCTCTACCCGGCGCCATCCGACCTTCATGACTTTCAGGTCCGCGGCCCGCAAAAAGCGCTTCTGTATATGGCCGGTAAAGTTGTCCCCGTAACCCACAACGCTGGCCAGTGCGCTCAAATCATCCAAAACGGTGTTAACGGCATGCTTGTCGGCTCGGACGATGAATGGTACGACGCCCTTCGCTTCCTGCTGGTGAACCCAACCCAGCGCTCCCTGATCGCGCAAGCTGGATACACAACTGTCAAAGACAGATTCTCCATGAATGCAATCTTCCAGACTCTCATCCGCGCCCTTGAAACAGTGATCGAAGGACCATCGGGTAAAACCATTGATTCGTTTCCCCCTCTTACGCTCCTTGAAAAGTTCAAGGATTGGCGTCACCTCCGAAGGCGCATTAAACCCAAACACGCGAAGTAAGTGCCATGAAAACATCTAAAATCCTCATCACCGGCGCTCTGGGCCACATCGGCTCTGCTTTCATTCACGCCGTCCAGCCCGGTCAATACGCCTCTGTCACGCTGATCGATAATTTCCTCACCCAGCGCTACGCCTCGCTCTTGAACCTCCCCGTAAACGTCAAGTTCACGTTCCACGAGGAGGACATCACCAAACACGACCTGACGGCTCATCTCACTGGTGTCGACGCCGTCATCCATCTCGCCGCCATCACCGATGCCGCATCGAGCTTCGGCAAGCCCGAGGAAGTCGAGCGCGTCAATTTTGAAGGCACGCGCAAGGTCGCCCTTGCCTGCGCCCAGTCCGGCGCGCGGCTCATCTACCTCTCCACCACCAGCGTTTACGGGGTTTCCCAGGGGTGGGTCGATGAAACCGCTGCCGATGACCAGCTAAAACCCCAAAGCCCCTACGCCGATTCCAAAATCCGAGGCGAACGCCTCGTCCAGGAACTCGCCGACTCCCACAATCTGCACTACACCATTCTCCGCTTTGGCACCATCTACGGCCCATCCATCGGCATGCGCTTCCACACCGCCGTCAATAAGTTTTGCTGGCAGGCCAACCTGGGTCTTCCCATCACCGTCTGGAAAACCGCGCTTCACCAGAAGCGCCCTTACCTGGACCTCACCGATGCCGTCCGCGCCTTGAACTTCGTCATCAACACCCCCGCCACCCAGAACCAGCTCTATAACGTCCTCACCGATAACCACACCGTGCAGGAAGTCATCGACGCCATCATCACGCAGATCCCCAAGGTCGACATCAAGCTCGTCGACGCCCAGATCATGAACCAGCTTTCTTACACCGTCCGCACGGAGCGCTTCAAAGCCGCTGGCTTTAATTACTCCGGCTCTCTCACCCAGGGTGTCGCACAGACGCTCCAGCGGCTAGCTGCTTTTCGCGCATTCCCACCGCTGGGTTGATTGAATTAACCCAGCGCCCCTGCCTGCTCCATCGGGATATCCGCCGCTTTCTTCCCTGCCAATAACTCCAGGTAAAGCCGTATCGCATTACTCCGGATCACATCGCGATTGGCGATCACTTTCACATACTCCCGGTTCCTGCGTGTGATATCCCGCAGCAGATCCACATCATTCATGGCCGTCACCAGGGCCGCGGCGATTTCGTCGGGATACAGGTTCCTGGCAAAAAGCACATGCTCCCTGTCGCGCACGATCGGGGTAATCGTCTCCAGCGGCGATACGATCGGCAGCGCCCCGTAGGCCATCGCCTCAAACATGCTGTTGGGCGTGCCATCCACCAGCGTCGGTGCCAGCATCACCCGTGCCTGCCCCATCATCCCCATCACCTGCCCCCGCGGAATCCGAGGTGTCATCTCAATGCAATCTCGAATGTTCCTGGGCAATGCGCTGATCCATGCGCGCGTCTCGGCATCCACCTTCAGCATCACGATCCGGCACGGTGTGATCTTCTCCCACACCGATGCCAGCGCCGCAAACACCGGGTGCGTCTTGGACCACCAGCATTCATATGCTTTGGGCCAAAGAATCATCCTCCGGTCTTCCACTTTGGAATCCGACGCTTGATCGGAAATCGCCGGGTCCAGTCCCCCCGTTCCCGGCACAGCTTGAAACTGAGGAACTTTCGACTCCTGCATCCCCCACTCCCGTGCCAGTTGGATGTTCAGGAAGTTGTCCGTCAGCAGCGCAACGCCTCGATCGAATATCTCCTTCATCTTCGCCACTTCGCCGGGCGAATATCGGTTGAGCGCCGTGTCTGATCCGCCCCGCATCTGCACCACCCATTTGGGCCGTTGTTTCTCTGGCAGGCTGTCGTGCACAGGCGCGTAGATCGTTCCCGCCGGATACACGCCCAGCGTATGCACGATGTCGGGTTTCCAGGATTTGACGACCCGTTTAAGCCACCACGTCGCCACCGACTCCAGCCAATGCATCCGGCCCGTCGCGACGGACAGCCCCGCGTACTTGATCACGTCAATCCCCACCGGGTAAATCGAACGGTCTTGCTTTCGCTTGTAGTTCGCATACGGGCAGGTGTTGTACGCCGGCACTGGGCAATCTTCTTCCGGTCCGGCGCCAGGCGTGCCAAACAGCCTCGCTTCAAAACGCGGATCGTTATTCAGCAGTTCAATCCATGCGTATGTATGGGAGCTCTCCGCCGCTCCCACGAACAAAATCTTCACTTTTCCGTTCCCGTTACTCAATTCCGGCTCCTGTCTTCAAATGAGCTCAGCTCGCTTCTTTGCCGTCCGCCAGCGCACCATCGCTCGCCGCACAGGACTTTTCTCTCAAAGAAATGATCCATTGTGGCGCCCATTCTAGAACGTCAGGCGCATTTGCGTCCGGTTCTCATGCTGCCCCACTTAAGAATCAAGGCTAAACTATCCACCGTATGCCCACTTTCAAACCTAACTCCATCGGCCTTGGTCTGGTCACCTGCAAGGCACCTGAAAAAATCGTTCAATCCGCGCCCACTGTCCCTCAAAACCTCGATGCCTTTGTCATCGTTAACGACGGCACTCCTTACCCTGCCCATTGCTATCCCGCCCACGCTCACGTCATCACCCACCCCTCGAATCTCTCGGTGGGTCAGGCCAAAAACACCGCATTCACCTATTTAATGGACCAGGGCATCGAACATCTTTTTCTCATGGAAGACGATGTCATCATTAAAAATCCCACGGTTTTCAACGCTTATGTCGACCTTGCCAGAACCTCTGGAATCGGGCATCTCAGCTACGCCCTTCAGGGTCCCTCTAACATGCAGCTCCCCCTTCTTCATCGGCTCGTCACGCTCCTGACTCTTGGACATGCAGGGCGCACCTTCGATGAATCCAAGGCCATCCCCGCTCCCATCGCCGGCGTTGAATACGCAAACGGCACCCGCATGGCGGTCTATCGCCACTGCCCCGGCGCTTTCTGCTATTACCACCGCTCCATCATCGAAAAAATTGGGCTCAACGACACTGTCTTCATCAATGCCCTTGAACACCTCGACCACACCTACCGCATTGCTCAGGCAAACCTCATCCCTCCCTACGGCTATTTCGGCGACCTTTTACGCTCCGACACCTACCTGGGCAACATCCCCGACTGTATGGCAAACAGCACCATTGCCCGGCTTCCCGGCATTTCGACGAACCAAAAGAATGCCCGTGCGCATTTCCTCAACAAACACGCCACGACGCCGCGCCGTCTCATCCGTTGCGCACCTCAACATCTGAGCCAGGCCCGCCAGGCCATTACCCGTCTTGCCGCGCAAGCAGCATCATCCGTCCAATCGCCTTCCGTAGCCCCTCAGTTCTTCATCCCCTTCCCTGAAACATGGAATACCACGCCCTGATTCCCCCCAGCAATTGAGTCTCCAAGTGCCGGTCTGATTTGGAAGCTTCCTCTTAGACAATTCACCCTGGAATCCAACCGCGCTGCCCTGCGTCCGTCTCCTTACGCGCCATGGGACGATGTCGAACACCACACTGGACTAATCGTCAATATTCTTAAACCGCTCCTTCAACAATCTGCAACATCGCCAAGCTGCCAAATCTGTGTCGATGCCACATCCACCGTCCACCGCGCTCGATGCCCGCACCGGGTTATAATGCCCGCCACTCTTTGCCCTCATAGCTCAGCTGGATAGAGCAGCCGCCTTCTAAGCGGCAGGTCGTTGGTTCAAATCCAACTGGGGGTACTTTCCACACCACATCTGCCGACTCTGCCCCGCATTTCTTTCACCCCTGCCCCCGTTTTTTGAGCTTCCGCCTCTGCATTGTGTTTTTACGCCCTCAACAACGTCCGCTGAATTCGCTTTCCATCAGGCAGGGAAAAACCGGTAAGCGTTTTTTTCGTAAATTATTTGTCAACAACAGGTTTGGAAAAACGCTCTATCCGCCGTGCAAGCCGGACCTTAAACCCTCTTGATTAAGGGCGTATTTCATCTTTTGCCTAGGGTTTCCCCCGATTGATCCCGCCCCTCTCGCCCCTCCACGTGTGCGATAAACAATCCAGGATTGCTATTGCAATTGCGCAGGGCATCGGTTACACATGATCATGGGTGCAAAACACCCAGTGCTTTTATAGGGTTGATTGTTCGGCCCGAGCACTTCCCGTGAGGGATAGAGAGAAGAGTCCGTCAACTCATTTATTCGATTGTTTGTCCGCAATCATTCATCAGGGTGGTGGTCATCCTGATTATTGTGAGTTTGACCTTTCTCCTTTCTTGATCTTGTGGGTTTGGCGTCCCTTCTAAAGGAGAAGGACTATGCGGAAACTGCGTGCATTTACCCTCATCGAACTGTTGGTTGTCATCTCGATCATCGCCCTGCTGA
>CAZIWA010000058.1:17634-34682 GCA_964542875.1 uncultured Phycisphaeraceae bacterium | reverse complement strand
GGCGGTTGTGTTTCGATACCGCAAAATCACTTCGCCGCAGGCGCGTTGTCCTGAATCGTCTTGATCAGCGCCTTGCCAAACGCCCGTGCCGTCCGGTTGTCCTGCGCCGTCACGATCAGCCCATCGGTCACCACGTTTCCGGGCGCGCCGCCGTCGCCTTTGTTGACCGGCTCGCCGCCGTTTTCTTTGATGTGATTGGCATTGGGGATTTCGTTGTACGCCTTGCCGTCGGCTGCGGTAAACGCCGGTCCGCCGCCGGAGGGAACAGCCGACCGCTTGCCTTTGATCGGGCTGTTGCCGCTGGCATCCCGGCACCAGGCCAGCGCCGTTGTCCCGTAGCAGATGGCGCCCACCGGCTTCTTGTCCGTGATGAAGGTGCTCACGATTTCATTAACCCGCTTTTTCTGCGGTTCCGAAAGGTTGTAGGAGCCGTTCTTGTACTTGCCCTTGAAGGCGTATTGGTACTGCGAAGCGCCCCACCCGCCGACAAACACCACGGCCTTGTATTTCGAAGGGTCCACTTGGTCGGGCCGCACGTCCACCTTCGTGCTTCCAGACCCTTTTTGCCCAGAATTCTCGTGCGGAATGCACTGGCTGGAGTATGCCGTCACATCCACGTCGTAGCCGGCTTTGTTGAGCTCATCCTTGGGCTCGGCGTATTCCTGATAGTAAAAGTGCGTCGACGCCACAATGAAAAGCACTTTGCCTTTGGACTCTTCTTTCTTGGTTTCTTCCGCCCCCATGCCGGGGCTGGTCAGCAGTGTGATCAGAGCCAGGGCAAGCAAAACCATAAAACCGGGCAGAACGATCTTGGACGTATTCATAACCGGACTCCGTTAAAAAAAGAGAGATGGGGTTCGGCCATGTTAACGCCCGGCGCACGTCCCTATTGCCCGCTGAAAACCACAAAGCCTTCATATTTACCAATCTGCCCACGCGCTTGAGCCTGTGGTGCAGCGGATGTCGGCGTCCATGAACAGAGCCTTCGCATCTGAGCCAGCATCAACGCAAACCCGAACCAACCCCCCAAAAAGAAAGCCGCCCGGCATGTTGACACCGGGCGGCTTCAAATTCAGTCCAAACCCTTACAGCCTGTTATTTGGGGCTAAAGGGGTGCTTGGCCGAGTCCTTCTTGGCGAGCATTTCGCTCACCGAGGGCTCGTTCTTCATCGCGCGGGCGATGGAGAGCTTGGTGGCTTCGTAGTTGAAGTTGTAGATCTTGGTGTCGTCAGCGGCTTGCCAGTGGATGAACACACCGCAGACGATGACGAGGCTTTCGGCCTGGTCCTTGGGGATCACGCCTTCGGCGACGGAGTCGGCGACGGCTTTGGCCACCGCGGCCTGCGCCGGGCCAAACATCTGGACGGCCTGCTTGGCGCCCTTGATGGTCACCTTGGTGATCAGCACGGTCGCGGGCTTCACAGCCAGGTTGGGGGCAAGCACGGCCAGCAGGTTCGAGTGGCCTTGCTTCTGATCGCTCAGCGCATTGGCGAACGCGATACCGACGGGGCCGGCCTTATCGCCGATGAGGAGGTCGATGTGCGCGATTTCGTTGCCATCGCCGACGAGTGCTTCACCGATGTACATGGACATGCTGATTCTCCGATAGGGGTAAGAGTTTTTTTGGGTTTTCCCGCCCGACGTTGTGGGTGTCCGATTCAAACGAGCATGGAGCCGGACTTCCACATAGAACCATATTAGTACACCCCGGACCCCCATCACGCAAACCCAACCCCACCTGACGGACACGTGGAATAGTTGGGAAAAACCGGTTGGCGCTACCTATAATGCGAAGGTAAGCTCCTCTGCTTGAGACCATCCCCCAAGCCACCCTCGGCCGCCTCGGGACATCGACGTCAAACATCAAAGTGATTGACAAGACGCGGCCCAGGCTTAGATTAAGGAATACGGCCAGCTTCGCCGCTCCAGTGTCACGGGGGTTTTAAGACTTTTCCGACAGCTAAACAGAAAGACCAGCCTGATGGCGTTTCTATCTAACCTTTTCGGCGGTAATAAGACTCCCGGCGGCAACAAACCCCCCACCGGCGGCGGCGCACCCGGCGACGGCGGCACCGGCGGCCGCGATGAACGCAAAGCCCAGAAATTCTTCACACACGCCAAAACCCTCGCTGAAACAGGCAACTACGACTACGCCATCGAGTGCTTCGTCAACGGCCTGCGCCACGACCCCTCCAACATCTTCCAGCACGAAGCCCTCCGCGAAGTCGCCAAAAAACGCCGCGTCGCAGGCGGCAAACCCGCAGGCCCCCTGGACCGCATGAAGTTCACCGGCAAAGACCCCGTCGAGAAAATGACCCTCGTCGCCGAACGCTTCTGGTCTATGAAGCCCCTGGACGCCGACCTCCTCGTTGAATTCATGAGCAAGACCGCCGCCGCCCACCTCCCCGAGCAAGGCCTCAACCTTCGCGAAGTCATGGTCTGGGCCGCCGATCTCATGCTCAAGGAACGCACCTTCGAAAAACCCGCCACGCTCAACCACTACATCACCGTCACCGATCTTCTCTTTAGCATCGGCGAATACGCGCCCGCCGTCGAAGCCTGCAAAATGGCCCAGAGCATGGACCGCTCCAACCCCATCCTCGCCCAGCGCCTCAAGGACATCGACACCGAACGCTCCCTCCAGGAAAGCCGCCTCAAGAGCCGTGAAGGCCTCAAGGCCAACCTCAAGGACGCCGACAAGCAGGCCGAAAACTACCTCGACGCCAACATGTCCCTCACCGAGCAGCAGGCCGAGCAGCACATCGCCAACACCAAGAAGGCCTGGGACGCCAATCCCGACGACGTCGATCTCATGCGCAAATACATCGCCGCCCTCCAGAAGCGCGAGATGGACAAATTCGACGACATGGCCGCCGCCGTCCTCAAAGAAGCTTACGAAAAAACCACCCAGTACCGGTTCAAGTTTGAACTCGGCGATCTGCGCATGCGTGGCTACGACCGCAAGAGCCGCGAACTCAAGAAAGCCCTCGACGCAAACCCCACCTCCGCCGAAGCCAAGCGCGCGCTCCAGGACAACATCCGCGCCAAGCTGCTCTACGAAGTGGGTGAATTCGCCGAACGCGTCCAGAACATTCCCACCGACCGCAACGTCAAGTACGAATACGCCCGCCGCCTCCTGGAAACCGGCAAGGTCGAGGAAGCCATCCCGCTTCTCCAGGTCGCCAAGTCCGACCCCCGGATCTCCACCAAGGCCAACCTGGTTCTGGGCCGCGCCTTCATGAAGCAAAACTGGTTCGACCTGGCCATTTCCGCCTTTGACGAAGGCCTAAAGGCCCACAGCACCGCCAACGACCAGACCGCCCTTGAGCTCCACTACAGCCTCATGGACGCCAAGGAAAAGCAGGCCGTCAAGAACAACGACATCCAGCCCCTGATCGACGCCCAGAAACATGCGTCCTTCATCATGCAGAACAACATCCAGTTCCGCGACACCCGCGCCCGGCTCGACGCCATGGGCAAGCTGATCGACAAGATCAAAGCAGGCGGCACCGCAGGCGGTCCCGCAACCCCCAGCCCCGCCTGAAAACGCCTCCCATAACCACGACCCCGGTATCGGCTTGCCGCCCACTACGGCAAGCCGATACTTTTTTATGGCCCCATTCATTCCGGACCGGGGGCATCGGTCTTAAATTCATACCCCCCCACCCGTTTGCCCCTCCCGCACAACCCCGATTAGGATGCTCTGCCATCAATCTGTAAACCTCCCCGTTCAACCAGGTCGAAAACAAAACTCCAAAAGGAAAACGCCATGGACATCTCGACGGGTCTGTTTCAAGGCATGGTTCTTCAGCGCAACGAGAAAAACGTCACCGACACCCTCGTCACCGGCAAAACCTCCGCCGTCGGCGATGTCTTCCTCACCGCTTCGGAAGGCAAAAAAGCCGTCAAGGGTTTCGCCAAACCCGTCAAGATCGGCAAAGCCTCCTCAGGCTCCTTTAAAGCCACCCTCGCCGGCATCCCCGCAGGCGGGCCCTACACCCTCGAGCTCTCCGTTCAGGCCAAAGGCAAGCCCGCGGCCAGGCTCACCGTCAAGGACGTCTGCGTCGGCGACGTCTGGATCGCCGCCGGCCAGTCAAACATGCAGGGCTGCGGCAACTACGTCGACCGCGCCAAGCCCCACAAGCTCGTGCGCGCCTTCTACATGACCGACAAATGGGCCGTCGCCCAAGACCCCATCCACCAGCTCGCCATCGCCGTCGACCCCATCCACAACGACGGCAAACCCTTGGAAATAGCCCCCACCACCACCAAGGGCGTCGGCCCCGCCATCGCCTTTGCCAAAGACATGCACAAGCGCACCGGCGTCCCCCAGGGCATCCTCGCCTGCGCCCATGGCGGCACCTCCATGGCCCAGTGGAGCCCCGCCCTCAAATCCAAGGCCGGCCACTCCCTCTACGGCGCCACCATCCGCCGCTTTGAGAAAAACGGCTCCAGCGTCAAAGGCCTCATCTGGTATCAGGGCGAGTCCGACGCAGGCGAAGAGCCCGCCAAGGTCTACACCCAGAAAATGCACGAGCTCATCGCCGCATTCCGCAAAGACCTCAAGAACCCCAAGCTCCCCTTCGCCCTCGTTCAGATCTCCCGCGTCATCAACTTCGACTTCTTCGCCAAGCACTGGAACACCATCCAGGAGCAGCAGCGTAAGCTTCAATCCTCTCTCAAAGGCGTCGCCACCGTTCCCGCCATCGACCTCACCCTGGACGACTCCATCCACATCTCCGGCCGCGATATGGAAGTCCTGGGCGCTCGCCTCGCCGACGCCATGGCCACCCTCCTGGGCCACAAGAAAGCCAACCCCCTTCCCATCGACGTCGACAAAATCGCCCTCGGCCGCGACGCGGCCTCAGGCCTGGCCGACATCCTGATCACCTTCAAAAATGTCGTCGGCTCCCTCTCCTCAGGCCCCAGCCGGCCCGTCGGCTTCGACATCATCGACAACGACCTGGTCGCCTGCATCTATGACATGCAGATCGAAAACGCCAACACCGTCCGCATCAAGACCAGCCTCGCCCCCGCCGCCTTTGGCGACAAGCAAGTCATCTATGGCCGCGGCCCCAACCCGATCTGCAATCTCGTCGACGCCGCCGGCCGTGCCGTTCCCATGTTTGGCCCGCTTCCCATCGGCGAGCCCCGCGCCCTCACCGGCTTTGCCCTCAACTGGGAAGTCTCCGGCTTTGAGCCCGGCAAAGGCGATCTCACTGACCTCACCTATCAGCAGGCCATCGCCTACGACCGCATCAAACGCACCTTCACCGCGCGCTTCCTCGACCTCCACATGGAAGCCAAGGACCTGGGTAGCGAAGACCGCCTGGTCATCTTCAAGACTCACTTTGAAGTCCCCGAAGCCATGAAGCTCCTGGCCTGCGTCGGTTACGACGGCCCCGTGAAGGTCTGGGTCGACGGCAAGGAAGTCTTCCACGATCCCAAGGGCATCAACCCCGCCTGGGAGGATCGCGGCAAAGGCCGCGTCGACGGCACCCCCGGCAAGCACGAAGTGGTCATCGCCTTCGGCACCAACTTCAACCGCGCCTGGGGCATCTTCTTCCGCCTTGAACGCACCGACGTCACCCAAGACCAGCTCAAAAAAGGCACCGACGCCTACAAGCTCCCCACCCTGGCCTGATCCAAGGGAAGGGTCCCGCGTCTTAAGAGGTAAAACCAAGAGGTCCGGAGTTTTTACTCCGGACCTCTTTGGTTTTGGACGCGGGACACCGAACGACCTTCCCTTGGTGAAATTTCTATCACTTCACGTAAAAATCCCTTGGCGATCTCCCGCCCCTCGCCTATAGTGCAAGAAGAGGTCAGGCGCACCAGCGGGTCGAGTCTCCACCACGTCATGTCGGGGGGCGTGGGTCGTTCTTTCGTCCTTGTATCTGTGAACTTCCTTTCTGATTTGCTTTCGCCCTTTGTCGGAGAAACATCATGCGTAATCCATACCCCGCCGGGGGCGTGCGGGCTTTCACACTCGTCGAGCTGCTGGTGGTTATCGCCATCGTTGGCGTGTTGATGTCGTTGCTCCTGCCCACGCTCAGCACCGCACGCGAACTGGCCAAGGAGGTTAAGTGCACCGCCAACCTCCGGCAGCTTTATCACGGCTTCAGCTCATACGCCACGGCCAACAAAACCTACTGGGTCACCTCCGGCTACAACCACAACGTCCTCTGGAGCCGGATCGTCATGTACAACCTGGGCCTCAAATACGTCGGCGAACAGGTCGTCTCCATCGGCGCCTTCGCCTGGAACGACGGCGCCGGCGACCAGGGTTACGGCGACACCAGCCTCTACCGCCATGACTACTACTCCAAAAACCGCGGCAACTCCATCATGAGATGCCCCACCGAAAACTTCCTCAACAACTGGGGCGGGCAAAACGCAACCTCCTACCGCGCCAACTCCGGCTACGGCTACGGCTACGGCCTGGGCATCAGCGACAGCTACACCGTCAACCCGTCCTACAAAATCGTCTGGGGCCGGATGAAGGAACACCAATTCGAAAAACCCGGCCGAACCTTCATCATCGGCGACGGCATCACCGCCGACGGGGACTACGAATACAACATCAACAACATGGGCAGCACCGCCAACATCGCCACCTATCACAACGGCGGCGCAAACTTCCTCTACAACGACGGCCACGCCGGCTTCGTCCTTAAAATCGCCGCCAGCTCTGAAATGTTCGACCGCCGCCGCTGAGACACTCATACCAAAAACCGCACCCTCCGCGGGGACAGATCCCTTTCTTCCAGGAACCTGTCCCCCTTCCCCTTGGACTCCCGATTTACAACCCCCCGTTGAACCTCCAATCAGCCCCCGCTACCCCCCAAACCACTCCCCGGGCTTTCCCCAAAAGTTCCACAATGGCTTGCTCTTTTAAGCCGTTTTGCTATAGTGCTTCGCTCGAACGTCTTAGAACAGCTTTTTAGCAAGGGATATGCCCATGCCACGCGTTTGCGAATTTACCGGCAAAAAAACCTCCAGCGGCCGTACCTACACCACCCGCGGTAAAGCCAAGTACCTCGGCGGCGTCGGTACCAAGGTCACCGGCAAGACCAAGCGCACCTTCAAGCCCAACATTCAGGTCGTCAAGGCCGTCATCGATGGCGAAACCCGCCAGGTGAAGGTCTCGGCCAAGGCCATGCGCGCCGGCGTCATCGTCAAGCCCCTGCGCCGCAAGGCCATCCTGGCTCGCCAGGCTGCCGCTGCCAAGGCCTGATCAGACAACGCTTTAGACAACAGCCTAACAAGCTTCTGGCAACACCCCTCCATCAGGGGTGTTGTTCTTTTTGACGCTTTTTCTCTCTACGGCTTTTGCGTGCCGTCCTCTCGTCCGCATGAGCATGTTTTTCCTGCCTCCTCTCCTTGAGAGACGACCGGAGTGGTGCCAATACGATTCAATGAAGCCCTTACCTCCTCATCCGCAGTGCTGAAAGCACGGCCCTATGACAGCCAGGGTCGCAGCGCTTCTTAGTGCGTAGGCCCTGGTAAAATGATGCTCTTGCACGCGCCTACATCCATGCCAATCAACTGGTAACGACTCAGTTCCCTCTGTCTCTTTTCACCCACCATCACAAATCACCACTCATCCCTCGCCATCAAGAAATCATCGCGTAAATCTTGTGAATTCTTTTAAATAACTTTTCTCACAAAGCCCTCAACAGCACATCGCACAATTCCCTTCTCTTCCTTCGTGCCTTAGTGCTTAACTCTTCCCTCTTCCTCCGCCTTAATAGCCATCTCCCCCGCGCCCATGCCCAAAAATCGCCTAAACCCTGTCTAAACATTGCATTGCTGATGAACATCCCCACCCCCCTCTCCGGTAGAATGTTCCGCTTCTTATGTCGCCTGCACTCTTCACCCTCTACGTCTTTCTCATCAGCGTGGTCGCCGGCTTGGTCGGCTCCCTCCTGGGCGTCGGCGGCGGCATCGTCATCGTCCCCGCCCTTACCCTCTTGCTGGGTGTCGACATCAAGTACGCCATCGCCTCCTCCATCGTCGGCGTCGTCGCCACCTCCACAGGCTCCGCAGCCTCCTACGTCAAAGACGGCCTGGCCAACATCCGCCTGGGTATGTTCCTGGAAGTCGCCACCGTCACCGGGGCCCTCGCCGCGGCTTACATTTCCGGCATCATTTCCGAAAAATCCCTCTACCTCGTCTTTGCCTTCCTCCTGGCCTACTCAGGCGGAGCCATGCTCCTTAACCGCTACATCGTCGCCCGCGGCCCAGCCCCCAAAGACCCCTGGGCCGACGCTCTGCGCCTCCACGACGAATACATCGATAAATCCAAAAGCGACAAACCCATCCCCTACACCGTCCACCGCACCAAGCTGGGCCTTACCATCAGCTTCATCGCCGGCCTGGTCTCAGGCCTCCTGGGCGTCGGCGGGGGCATCCTCAAAGTCCCCGCCATGCACGTGGGCATGCGCGTGCCCATCAAAACCACCACCGCCACCAGCAATTTCACCATGGGCGTCACCGCCGCCGCCTCTGCCATCTTTTACTTTTCCAAGGGCATGATCCTCCCCGCCGTTGTCGGCCCCGTCGCCGTCGGCGTGCTCGTCGGCGCCACCGCCGGCTCCAAGCTGTTGCCCAAAATCCAATCCAAGTTCATCCTTTCCGGCTTCACTATCATGCTCATCTGGGTGGCGTATGAAATGTTCATGAAGGGCCTGGCCACCAAATGAACGACATCCCCACCCCGACACCCCCGCCCACCGTCCACACGCCCGATGACATCAAGCTCATCCGGACCGAGGTCATCCTCGGCACCCTCCTGGCATGGGGCGTCTGGGGCAGCCTGGTGATCATCCTCATCGGCGCCGTCTTCTGCTTCACCCGCGACCCCGCCTTCGACGCCAACCCCGGCGCCGTCAAAGCCCTCATCGCCCCGGAAGCCGCCAACATTGATTCCATCGGCAAGGTCTTTTCCGGCATCATCGCGCTCAACGGCCAGGCCATCATGATGGCTGGCGCCGTGCTGCTCATCAGCACCCCCGCGCTTCGCGTGGCCGTCTCCCTCGTGGTCTACATGCGCCAGCGCGACCGGGCCTACACCCTGCTCACCAGCGCCGTCCTCATTCTGTTGCTCTGGGGCTACTTCAAAAAAACCGACAAACCCCTGGACATCGCGCCCCGAGCGTCCCCCGCCACCCTCCCCGCGACACCGGGTAAATGACAGATTTTGAACCGGGAGCGCCGGCGTCCCGCCGCCTCCCGATCAACCACCTTCACCGACATAAGTGAACTCTTCAGTCGCCAATCTCTCTGAATCAGTTCTCTCCGCAGAATCCGTCATGCACCCCGCAACACCCTGATCCACAAATTTCAATTGACTCTCCATTCCATGACACGCATACTGTCATAACAATTCCCCTACGCCCAAAACGCCTTTCCGGAATCGATCCTCTCATGCGCAATTCAGCCTCACCACGATCTCATTCCGCTTTCACGCTCGTCGAGCTTCTCGTTGTGATCGCCGTCATCGCCGTGCTTGTCGGCATGCTCATTCCCGCTTTGTCTCAAGCCCGCGAAGCCGGCTACAAGGTCCAGTGCCTTTCCAACATGCGCCAGATCGGCCTGGGCTTAAACAGCTACGCCGCCGCCTACAAAAACCACATCCCCGGCAACGCCCACAACGCCGACCAGATCGACGCCGCCCGCGGGCCCTACACCGATGTCGGTCCCGGCACCGAGCACTACGCCTGGGAATCCGCTGACACCATCCGCCACGACAACGGCGCAAACTTCACCTTAAACGGCCAGGGGCTTCTCCTCTCCACCGAGCACCTGCCCAACACCAAGGCCGGCATCAGGCTCCTCTGGTGCCCCGCCGAAAAACGCTCCACCTACAACGCATTGGGCAACGGCATCAATGGCGTCGCCTACTACTGGGACTCCGCCATGGGCTTCCCCGGCCTTCAGGCCAACCCCTTCTCAAAAGTCGGCAGCATCGGCCGCACCGCAGGCGGCTACGCCTATCGCAGCCTCGGCGCAGTCAACGGCAGCATCTCCGGTGTGCGCGTCAAACAATCCAACTGGAACATCGAAACCATGCCTCGCAAAGCCGCGCTCATCGACATCTGCACCGGCACCCAGACCGGCCCCGTCGTACGCTTCACCCACGGCTCACCCGCCCAATACACCGGGCTCAACCGGCTCTTCTTCGACGGCAGCGCAAACTGGATGAGCGACACCGGCGCACTCTGGCGCACCTACCTCCCCACAGGCTCCACCACCGTCCGCAGCAACACCTACCAGAGCGCCTGGGCCGTCTACGACCGGTAAACCCAGCCGATCCGAAAATACCTTTTCCTTGCTTTCACCCAATCTGCCGATACTTGCGCAAATCGCTAGGCGGCGTCTTAAACACCTTCGAAAATGCCCGTGAAAAATAAAGCGGGTCCGTGAATCCCACCGCCCGCGCCACATCCCCCACGCTCAATCGCCCCTCGATCAGCAGCCGCCGCGCCTCCAGCAGCCGGTGCTGTCTCACATACCCCGCCACCGTGAACCCCGTCTGCGCGCGAAACAGCCTCGCGAAATGATCCCGGGTCCACCCCGCCTGCGCCGCCAACGCATCCACATCCGGCTCCGTGGCCAGTGCTGACAGCATGGCCCGCTGCGCCCGCTGCACCGCCAGTCGCTGATGATCCGGCAAGGCCTTCTGCGCGCGCGCCTGGTTCTGCGCGTCGTACACCGCTTCCAGCAGCATCAGCAGCAGTCCACGTTTTTCCATGTGCCGCCCCCCTTCCCCCGCGATATGCGAAAGCACTAGCGACTCACACAACCGCCCGATCGAGCTCCCAGGCGGCGACGACACAAACGCCCACGGCAACGGCTCCAGCGGACACCTGGGCTCCCCATTAGGATGCACAAACGGCACATGCGACGTATGCCGCCCCGTCGGGATCCGCGCCAGATCCTCCTGAAGAAACACCAGCCTCAACCCCACCAGCCGCAAAACCTCCGGCCCCAGCGCCGTCGCGCCATGCCGGACATTGGGCCCGTAAAACATCAGGTCGCCCGGCCGCATCAGCTTTTTCTCCTCCCCCACAAACGCCTCCGCCAACCCCGCCTGCACAAAAATAAACTGGTGTTCCTCGATGTATCTCGGCCCCACCTTCGCCCCCGGCGCACCGTCCCAGAAGTTCCCCCCGATCAACACCGGCGAAAGCTCCTCCCACCCTTTCCAATACCCGTTCTGCTCCATATCTGGTCGCCTTACATCGGATACGTCATGCCGTAAACATCAAATCCTTGGTTAATATAAACCAATAATAACGGATTCGTCCATATCATCACGCCCCCAGCCATTCTTCAAACACGCTTAGGAAGGTCTAATGATCCTGTTCCTGGCGTCCCCTTCAAGGCTTCTGACTTCAACTTCTTACATCGAACTTCAAAAATGACCACCGCTTCCTACACCATCCCCCCTCTGGCCGACGATATCCCTGATTTTGTCGATTCCACGCCCCTCCTCACCAACCCCGCCGCCCTGCGTGCGCGCGCTGATGTCGATGGCGTGCTCTTTTTCCGCAACATGTTCCCGAAGGAAAAAGTCCTCGCCCTGCGCTCGCAGTTCGTCAAGATCATCCGTGACCTGGGCTGGCTTGCTCCCGGCACCTCCGACGAAGACGCCTTCGCAGGCCGGACCGGTGTCTGGGAAGGCATGCCCGACTATCCCCCCGCATTTGAAGCATTCCAGAGCCTCCCCGAGTTCCACGCCCTGGCCCACACCCCAGCCATCGTCTCCATGTTCGAAACCCTCTTTGGCGAAAAACCCCTCGTCCACCCCCGCAACATCGGCCGGATCATCCTCCCCGACGCGCCGCCCACCTCCCCCCATCAGGATTACCTCTACATCCGAGGCGCCATCGAAACCTGGACCGCCTGGCTCCCCCTGGGCCACGCCCCCCGTGACATCGGCGGGCTCGCCGTCCGCGCCGGCTCCCACAAATTCGGCTACCTTCCCTCCCGCCCCATGCCCGGCGCAGGCGGCTCAGGCATCGAAGAACAACACCAGCACGGCCAGTGGCACACCATCGACTACCAGCCCGGCGACGTCGTCGTCTTCCAGAGCTACACCATCCACCGCGGCATGCCCAACAAACACGGCAGAAAAGTCCGCCTCTCCTGTGACTACCGCTATCAACCCATGAGCCACGAAGTCGACAAGCGCTCCCTGGCCCCACACATGGGCCGCTTCGACTGGGAACACTACAACGCCAACTGGCCCAAGGAATACGACTGGCTCAAGGAATACTGGAAGTCCCTCCCCCTCAACATCGTCGACTCCTTCGCCAAAGTCGGCATGAAGGGCTATTGAGCACCTCACGCCTGAAACAACAGCCTTCCTGACCATAAACCAGAAAGGCTGTTTTTATTTCTCCAGCTGAGGCGGATGATTCAGCAGCAGCCAATACATCCCCAGGTTCAACACCGCCTCGGTGAACTGCTCGAAATTCACCGGCTTGACGATGTAGCTGTTGACCCCAAGGTGATAGCTTTCGACAACATCGTTTTGCTCCTTCGACGATGTGAGCATCACCACGGGAATGGATTTTGTGCGCGGGTCTTCCTTGATGCGCCGCAGAACCTCAAGTCCATCAATCTTGGGAAGCTTCAAATCCAGTAGGATCAGCCTGGGTCCGCTTTCGATTTTCCGGTCGGAGTAAGGCCCCTGGCAAAATATGAATTCTAGCGCCTCTTCTCCGTCGCGGGCAACATGGATCCGATTGCCCAGCCTGCCCTTGCGCAATGCCCGCAGCGCCAGCTCCAGGTCCTGGGGAGAATCCTCAACGATCATTATTTCGACGATATCTGACTCGTTCATACATTCGTCTTTTCTTCGAGTGTGAAATAAAAAGTTGCCCCGTGGCCCACCGACGCTTGCGCCCAGATCCGCCCTCCATGCCGGTGAACGATCCGCTGCACGATCGCCAGGCCCACCCCCGTCCCTTCAAATTGATCGGTCCGGTGAAGCCTTTGAAACACGCCAAACAACTTGTCCGCGTAACGCATGTCAAAACCCGCGCCGTTATCTCGGACGAAAAAGACATTTTCACGCGCCTGCACGTCACAGCCGATCTGAATCACCGTCTTCTCGCATTTGCGGGTGTACTTGACGGCGTTTGAAAGCAGATTCACCCAAACCTGATCCAGCAACCCCGGTGCGCCATTGCAAGCCGGAAGATCACCGATTTGAAACTCGACCGCGCGTCCCCCCGCCTGAGCGTTGAGGCCTTCAATGACGGTGAGCACCTGTGCGCGGGTATTGATCTCCTGCTTGTTGAGCGTAACTCTGCTGAGCTTGGAAAACGCCAGGAGATCATCAATGAGTATGCCCATCCGCTGCGCGCCTTCGCGGATGGTCATCAGATATTTCCTGCCCTCTTCGGGCAGTTGATCGCCGTAGTCTTCCAGCACAGCCTGGGAAAAGCCGTCCACGGCGCGCAAGGGCGCACGTAAGTCATGGGAGACCGAATAGGAAAATGCCCCAAGTTCTTTGTTGGCCGCTTCCAACTCGGTCGTACGTTCCGCCACGCGCTGCTCAAGACTGGCATTGAGCCGGAGAATCTCCTCCGCTGCTTCCCGGCTCTGCGTGATGTCGGCCCGAATGACCACGTATTGCCACGGTTTGCCCGATTCATCCAGAAACGGAACAATCGTCGTATCCACCCAATAGAATGTCCTGTCTTTGGCCTTGTTCCTGATTTCTCCATGCCACACCCGGCCGCTTGAAATGGTTGCCCATAGCTCCGCGGTAAACGCCTTGGAGTGATGGCCGGAATTAATGATCCGATGATCCCGTCCCAGCAATTCCTCGCGCGCGTACTTGGATATCGCGCAGAATTTGTCGTTGACGTAAGTGATCTTTCCCTTTGCATCGGTGATCGCGACCTGGGCGTGTTCATCCAGCGCCGTTTTAAGATCGCTGACCTCGCGCAGCGAGCGCATGAGCGATTGCTCGGCCTGCTTCTGCTGCGCAATCCCCGCGTTGAGAAAAAACAACGCTATCAGCAATATTGCCAGCCCTACGAACACACCCAGCGGCAGGAGCAAAAAAGCTGTCGTCGACGCGGCATCGGACTCCTTTTGGCGTAAAGCCAAAAGGACATATTCCTCATCGCGCATCGCGCCGATCACCTCTTGGATCTCCCTGGAAAGCGCAATGCCCGTACCCCCGGCGAGCATCTTCCTGGCGGCGTCAAACCCGTGCTCACGCCGCACGCGAATCGTTTCCTCCCCAAATGCCATCCGTCTGGCGCCCAATCCCTTCAGCGCATCAAGGCGCGGTTTCTGATGTGGATTGTCCGCCGTCAATGTCTCAAGCACCGCTATGCCCGTGTCGACTCCTGCCTTGATTTGCAACCTTTGCGTAAGCAGGTTTTCATCACCCAGAATCAGATACCCGCGTTGACTGCTTTCCAGCTGGGCAAACCCCGCCTGAACATCTTGAATCTCTTTGAGTACCGCCTGGGTATGTGAGACCCAGCGGGAGGCTTCTTTCAAATGATGCGTGGAGTTCCAGGACACGCCTGCCACAG
Organism: uncultured Phycisphaeraceae bacterium; assembly: GCA_964542875.1. Lineage (GTDB taxonomy): Bacteria > Planctomycetota > Phycisphaerae > Phycisphaerales > Phycisphaeraceae > CAZGOM01. The sequence goes on along the minus strand of CAZIWA010000058.1, from coordinate 20,118 downwards.
TCAGGGTGATCATGATCGACATGGCAAACCCTGCGGTCGTCCCCTTGTCCAACGCCCAGACAAACCCTTGACCGCCTCCCACGAGCCCCAGAATGCCGACCCCCAACAACAAAAAACCCGCCGCGGTATGAATTGCCATCCCAAAGTAATTCCAGACATGGAAATTTAACAGCACATTTGAAACCTGCCCCAGCATGGCCATGGCTCCAAGTGTCACAAGCGTGGTCGCCAAGGCCCAAAGGATGCAATGCCCAAACCACCGCAACGCCTTCTGCGATCCCAGCACCAGCGCCACGCCGACAAGAATAAAACAAAAGCCCGCTGACGGTGACATCCTGCCCGGATTGGATAGGACGTTGGATTCCCTGACGAATACTTCATCGATGCCGAGATTCCACCCAAAAAGATATTCGCCCAGCGTCGCCGCCGCGATGGCGATAATCACCACCGCAAGCCCACCGACAAAGAAGCGGCCTGCAATCCCGACATCCTTGCGTGACAGCACCGACAGGGAAACGCCTCCCAGCATCATCCCTATCGCCGTATTAAATTTCATCGTCACCAGACCAGCAAAGACGTTCTTGAAAAAGGCTATGTCAAATATCCACCCGATAATGACGCAAACCCCCACAATGCACACAATGCCGCCACATATTCTTCCTAATGCCCGCGGGCATTGGGTGAACATCGGATTCTCCTCTATATCAATATTTATTGATCAAAAAATAAAAGACTTGCTTGTCTGAGTATATCCGGCAAACACAAAACATGGGTTAAAAAATAAACATTATGAATCAGGAAATCGACAAAACAACATATCCCAGGCTAATTCAAAACTCGCATGCCATCGCCACGACAATGCACCGGTATCCCATCGTCTGGATACGTAATGCCCGTCACATCCCCATCCGCTTTGGATCACCCCCAGCATTCACAACGTCGAAGGCGGGTTGTTGTTCCACAGGTTCTGATACAGCGAAACACCTGTAAACGCCCGATGCCGCTGATACGTCACCCGCCCATCCATAAACAGCGCGTTACGCGTCATGTTGTTGTGCCGGAACGCATAGCCGTAAGACGTCGCCGTTGTGCCCGTCGGGTCAAAGTACGGCGTCGTCATCGTGTCCTGATTCCACTCCGCATAGGGCAGCGCCCAGCCGCTGCCCATCTCCGGACAGTCATACACGATGCTGGCCTCCCACGGCTTCACCAGCGGCGAACCCCGCTGCCAGCCGATCCGGAACACATCCGTCAAACCGCCGTACCCCACGTAATACGCGTACCGGCTCACCGACCAGTTCATCGCAAAGCTGGAGTACACCCGGCCCCAGCTGTAGTAGGTCCGGTTGGTCATCGCAGGGTCTGTGCGCGACCCCGTCTCCGACGGGCACTGCATCACCGCCCAGCGCGTGTTGGTCACGCTGATGCCCGCATCGGTCCGCACCTGCGACACCCCCCAATACCCCTGCTTCCCGATGTAGTGGTAAAACGCGCCCCCCAGGTTCGTCACCCCGCGCGTGGCATCAAACAAGTTGAATGAAGACGTCCCCACCGGCGGAATCCGGTCTTGAAAGTCCTGCGCGTAATACACAAACCCCAGCCCCTGCTGCCGCAGATTGTTGGCGCACACCTGCGCCTGCGACACATTGCGCGACGCCGCCAGCGACGGCAGCAGCATCGCAATCAGCACCCCGGTGATGGCAATCACCACCAGCATCTCCACCAGCGTAAACGCCCTGACCACCCCCGGACCGGCACAAATGGAAAATGTCTGCGTCCTCATGCCACGATCCTTTTAAATGTCTCCCCAAAGCCCCTGCGTGCGATTGTAAGCACTCACACCCCAAACTCAAGAAGAATCGCTCTCAAAGAGTGGCGTCGAGTCCACAAGGCCCACCACGGCGCGCACAAGACCCGTCAAACACATAAACCACCAAAAACGCACCGCTCCACAACCGGAAGGAATCCGACTCCGGTTCACCTCTACTGCTCCACTTGCTTACCCTCTACTTCCCGCATCACTTCCTCAAAAACCCATCCGCATCCTCCAGCACCGGCCCCAGCCATCGAACCCCCCATGCCATCGCCACGACGATCCCGCGATGCCCCAGGTCCGGGTACGTGATGAGCGTCACCTCTCCACCCGCCTTTTGGATCGCCGCCTGCAGCACAAACGCATTAAGCGGGTCCACCACGCTGTCATCCATCCCCTGCATCAAAAGCACAGCCGGAGCACGCCCGTCCACCACGTTCACCGGCAGGCGCGACGGGTCTCCCGCTTCACCTGGCCGCATGCTGAAAATCGCCATGTCTTCCTCATCCAGCTCAAATTGATACGGCCCTGCGATCCCCACCGTTTTTTTGATGTAAGACCGGTCCAGCCGACGTCTTTTAAATAATGGTTGTCCAGCGTCAACAGCAGCGCGGCACGCTAAACACGCGGCTTTCCCTCTCCCCTCGCTTTCGGATAGCCTGTCGCCCGGG
>CAZIWA010000058.1:0-17534 GCA_964542875.1 uncultured Phycisphaeraceae bacterium | reverse complement strand
CGCTAAACACGCGGCTTTCCCTCTCCCCTCGCTTTCGGATAGCCTGTCGCCCGGGATCTTTTAGCGATCTGAGCCATCAAATGATCCACCGCTCTTTTACCTCACAGGCAAACCCACATGACTTACACCCAGACCTACACCCCCGCCCCCGACCGCTACCAGCGCAACGCCTCCTGGTTCCGCAGGTGTGGCCGCACCGGCCTTCTCCTCCCCGCCATCAGCATGGGCCTCTGGCACAACTTCGGCCTCGAAGCCGACGACGAACTCGCCCGGAAGATGATCTTCACTTGCTTCGACAACGGCATCACCCACTTTGATCTCGCCAACAACTACGGCCCCCCGCCCGGCTCCGCTGAAACCCGCTTCGCCTCCATCCTCAAGCAGCTCCCCCGCGACGAAACCATCATCGCCACCAAGGCGGGCTGGACCATGTGGCCCGGCCCCTACGGCGACTTTGGCTCCCGCAAATACCTCATCGCCAGCCTTGACCAATCCCTCAAGCGCATGGGCGTGGAATACGTCGACATCTTCTACCACCACCGGCCTGACCCCGGCTCCACACCGCTTGAAGAAACCATGGGTGCGCTGGACCAGATCGTTAAATCCGGCAAGGCCCTCTACGCCGGCATCTCCAGCTACTCCGGCCTGCTCACTCACAACGCCGTCAGCGTGTGCAGGGAAAACCGCTTCTCTCCCCTGATCATCAACCAGGTGAACTACAGCATCCTTGAACGCTGGATCGAGCGGGAGCTCACCGGCGCCGCCAAAAACCTGGGCCTGGGCCTCATGTGCTTCTGCCCGCTGGCCCAGGGTCGGCTCACCGACCGGTACTTGAAGGGCATCCCTGCGGACTCACGCGCCAAATCCAAGAGCCCGTTCCTCAAGGAACAGAACATCGACGCCAAGCTCGTCGCCAAGGTCACCCGGCTCAACGAAATCGCCCGGGCCCGCGGCCAGAGCCTCGCCCAGATGTCCCTCTCCTGGGTGCTGCGCGATTCCGCCGTCACCAGCGCCCTCATCGGCGCTTCCCAGCCGGAGCAGATCCTCGACAACGTCAAAGCCGTCGACAACCTCACCTTCGCCGACGAAGAGCTCAAGGCCATCGACGCAGCCTGCGCGCTGTAAGAGGCCTGTGCGTTTGACGATGGCTTACGCGCCCGGGTAATTGGGCGACGGGGTGTCGCGTGTCCACAAGCTCCGGCAACCGAAAGTCGTGTGTCTATAAGGCATCGACCATGGATGGCATTTGGTCTCTCGAAGCCTCCCGATCCCGTCCACCCGGCAACCCGAGCGCGGAGGCCACCGCAGCAAGCCGCAATAACCACTCAATTCACCGGCTTCACCAGCAGATACGCATCCGACATCAAAAACTTGTCCAGCACCGGCCCATCCGGCCCTTCATCCAACACCAGGTCCATCGGCCCCGGCAGCACGTTGATCATCACGTGCTCCTGCTTTCCATACGAAAAGGTCATCGTCCACACCGGTATCTTTTCCCCCGCCAAAACGATGGCGGCATCAAAACGCGTCCACTTCCGGGCCTGCTCCTCACTCCCCTTGGGTGTCCAGGCTGATCCATTAAACACCAGCCGCGATGACCCCGCGGGAAGTTGAAACCGAACCGTCACCGGTGCCTGCGTCAGCAGGCCCTGCGCCGTTTCTATCGGCTTGTTGGGCGTGCCCAGAAACTCCTCGCCCTTGATCGATTGCCGCGCCACATCACGCAGCGGCACCAGCCGGCCCCCCGGCCCTGAAAAATCGATCATGGACACATCCGCCAACAGCAGTTCCACTGGCTCTCCGGGACTGCCTCCCTGACGTCCTATGGGAGAGAGCATCATCCGTGCCTTGTCATCCGCCACCGTCAGGCTTGAAGCGCCCAGCACCTCACCGGAAACCAGCGTAAACACCGTCAAGCCTTTGGTGTCCATTCGTGCCGGATTGGAAAGATAAAACCCCGCCACCTGTGCCGCGCCCAGTTGCACCGACGCCTCCGCGCCTTGTGGTTTGAACTTGTACCCGCCTTCATCCAGCGTCTCGATGAAACCCACCACACGGTCGCCGTTGGCCAATAGCAGCATGTCCTGCCCTTCGACAGACGTCAACGCGTCTGGCAATGCATCCGGCCAGAACCGGGCCACCTTGTCCACCGGCACGGTGATGGCGCCGAGCCTCTCGGAAGTGAACCGCATCACCTCGCCTGCTGCGGGGCCCGTCAGCGTCGCCTTGATCTTTTGCCCGTCCGTCAGCCACAGCCAGCCGGGGCCTTCCAGTTTCGCGTCCCCGGCCTTTTGCGCCGCCGCCTGCGGTGCCGCAGCCGCATTTTCCCCCACCCCACCCCCGGCATCCCCTCTTACGTCTTGTCCTGTCATCCGCTGGGATTGCGGTTCCACCGCATCGGCGCCCTGCGCTGCCGTGGGCGCTTTGGTCAACACCCGCAGGCGCACCAGCGAATCCCTGGAATGCGACTGATACGCCCGCCCTTCATCAAAGTACGTCACCATGGTTTCCGACACGCCTTGCAGCGTGCCGTGCTTCACGTTGAGCCTGGTGTCCCAGATCTCCACGGGCGTATCGGCCGACGCCGGCCCCGCCAGCGCAATCACGCCAAGCAACCCCGCAAGCAATCTGGCCGTCTGGGTCATCGTGCTTACCTTTGGAAAATCGGCAGATAACGGTTGGGCACAATCACCGCCAGCACGATCATCGCGGTTCCGTATTCGCGGCCCACATCGCCTTCCCAGCTTCCATCGGTCCGCTGGCTGTCGATGAACTCTTTGGAAACCTTCGGGTACCAGTCCCGCCAGTACTTTCCGCCGGCCAGAAACATCGCCTGCGATGCATAATAGTGCCCGTACTGGTAATGCCCGGACCGTGCCTGGGTTTGGCTTCGCTTAAGGTAGTCCAGCCCCAGCCGAACTGAATCCCCTTCGTAGACGCCGGCGTAAAAGAGGCTCGCCACCCCCGCCGCCGACCGGGGAAACGCCGAGCTTCCGCCCGTGGCCTGGTAGTTGAACCCGCCATCCTGCATGTTCTGGCAACGCTTCACATATGCGATGGCTTTATCGATGGTTTCCTTGGGCACGCCGATACCCGCTTCCTTGGCCGAGCGCAGCGCCATGATCTGGCAGATCGTCACCGAGACATCCGCATCAAGCGGCATGGGCGTGTATCGCCAGCCCCCCTCGGAGTTTTGCGCATTGACGATGAGCCGCACCGACCGGATAAGCGCATCGCGCACCCTGGGGTCATTGGTCATGCCGTAGATCTCACCCAGAAAAAGCGTCGCAAACCCGTGTCCATACATCGGGCTGGTGGTGCTGGGCCCCGCCACCAGTCCAGTGCTTCCACAGCATGACAGCACATAGTTAAGGCCTTTCTCCACCTGCGTGCCGTATTCGCCCCGGCCCGGCACATTGCCATCGGCCATAAACGCCAGGCACGCCAGCGAGGTCACCGCCACGTCGTATCCGTTAGGCGGCCCAAAGCTTCCGTTGGCCTGCTGATTGGCGGCCAGATACGCCAAGCCTCGGGAGATCGCATTTTTCACCCCCGGCGTAAGCTCCACAAACTCACCGACCGCCGACACCGGCGCCGCGGGCGCAGCCGGCTCCGCGGCCATCAGCCCTGCGACCCCGCCCGGCACGTTCCAAAGCATCACGCCGCACGCCAGCATCAGCGCCGTCGCCCGGGTCTTCATCTTGCTCATGTGGCAAGCCTTGGTGCTCATGGTTGCTCCTCGGCCAGGCGCTTGTAGTACTGCTCCGTCCACTCACGGTAAACCGGGCTCACCTTCTCCTGCACGCCCTGCATGAGCTGTTCGCGCACGCGCCCGGGCAGGTTGCCCCAGCGCTCGCGCAGCTCTGCCAGCGGCGTGGTGATGCCCAGCCCGCCAGACACGTTTCCCTTGCCCGGGCTGCTCCCCGCCGAAGACCCTTGCTGCTCCTGCCCCTGCTGCGCTTGCCCGGGCTTCCTGGTCTGCTGGTTCTTCTGGCTGCCGTTTTGCTTTTTATCCTTCGGCTTGCCGGAACTGGAAGACCCGGACCCCTTGGACTGGTTTTTTTCCGCTGTCGCGATCACCTGGTCCAGCTTCCTGACGATCTCTTCCTGGTCTCGCTGTACATCGCGTGAGGTATCGCCGCTCTTGCCCATCCGCTCAGACACCTGATACATCTCGCTCACTGCTTTGCGAAACTCATCCGCCGCCTGCTGTTCTTCTTTTTCCATCGCTTTGCGCGCCTGCGCATCAAGCTCCACCTTCCCCGGCTGCGTCGGACCGGGCTTGGGCGTGGTCGGGTCTGGCTTTCCCCCGATATCCAGCAGTTCATCCAGCGTGGGCTGTGCCGCCGCCGGGGCAGAAGTGGGCGCAGGCTCATCCGCAGCCATCGCCACGCCCGTAAACGCAAGCACAAGCAGCACGGCTGACTTTGGCGTCGCCGTCCCGCTCATCTTCAGATTCTGCAAACCCATTTTCATTGGCCGCCTCCGGGCTGCTGCTCTGACAGTTTATTGATCAGCTCTTCTCCGATTCCACTTAATTCGCGTTGCTGGAGAGATAATTCCAAGACCCGGGCCTTATGGCTCTCCAGCCCTGCCGGATCATTCTTGGCCCGCGCCTGCTGTGCCGCCGCCTCCACCGCCACCGTCTGACGGATCAGCGACTTCTGCATCTGCTTCAACAGCTTCATCTCCGCGATCGGCGGAATCAGCGGCGGCTTCTTCCCCCCTGCCCCTCCACCACCGGCAGCCTGATCATCCGGATTGTTCTCTTCAAAATCATCCTTGCGCTGCGCGTCTTCCAAAGCCTGCGCCATCGCCTCCAACTGGTCCTTCACATCCGTCTGATGCCCCGGAATCGCCTCATCCGCGGCATTGAGCTTCAATCCCGAAATCGCCTTGATCGCCGACTTCTCGATCACTTTGTGGATCGCCTTGAACGTCAGCGTCTTCTCCACCTTCAAGCCCAGCTCCGCCGCTTTGGCTTTGATCATTTCCTGCGCTTTGGCCAGCTCAAACGCGTCGGCCCTTTCCTTGCGCGTCAACGATTCTTTGCCCGTAAACGGCTTCACCTTGCCAATCAGTTCTCCTTGTTCCTTGGCAAGCGCCAGGTACCCCGCCTTGAGTTTCTCGCGCTCATCGTCCTCATCACTGGGTGATTTTGCCTGCTTCTCCAGCTCCGCCAGCGCCGCGTTAAGCTGTGCCAGCGCCTGCTGCTGGCCGGTGGCGGTCTTATTGGCGTCCTCCGCCCGCATCGCCTTGATGGCGTCTGCCTGCCGCTCCACCGCCGCCGCCAGAAAGACCACCGCCTTGGCCGCCAGCGGGTTCTCCCGCGCCTCTGCCGTCAGCGCGATCGTCTGCGCCCTCAGCTCAGCCTGCGCCGCTTCCACCTGCGCCAGCGCGCCGGCCTTTGCCGTGACCTCATTCAGGCTCTTTTGCGCCTCGATCAAGCGTTTGAGCTTCACCACCAGCTCTTCGAGCTTGCGCTTAAGCAGCTCCCGTTTGATCTTTTCCTGCTCCTGCAGTTTCTCAAGCATTTTTTCCAGGGTCTTCTGCACCTGCTTCTGCTGGCCCGAAGCCTGCGAAAGCTGGTTCTTCTCAGACGCATCCGACGCCTTCTCCAGCGACTGCGACAGGTTCTCTTCCTTGGCCGTCTGGGCCGAGTCCGTCAGCGCCTGCGCCGAAGCCTGCGACTCCGGCGATTCCTGCCGCGAAAGCTCCTGCGCAGTCGACTGCATCTGCCTCGTCAGCGCCTCAGCCCGTTTGGACAGGTCTTCCTGCTGCCTGGCGATTTTTCCCAGCGCTTCTTTCTGTTCGTTGGTCAATTGGTCCGCGCTCTTGCCAAGCGTCTTGGGCAGCATCTCCTGCGTCTTGCCCATGGCCGTCTGCAGGTCCTTGAGCATCTGCTGAATCTGGCTCTGCACCGCCAGGGTGTCTCGGCCCTGGTCGATGGTGTTCATCAGGTCAGTCAGCGCCTTGCGCACCTGACCCTGCGCTTCCTTGGCCTGGTCGTGCTTGTCCTTGGCTTCCTGCGCCTTGTTTTGCCCCTCGGCCGTCATGGATCGCGCCAGGTCGTTGCGGGCCTTCTCATCCGCTTTCTGAGCCTGGTCCAACGCCGCCTGCGCCTTGCTTAGTGTCTCTTGAACACCCGTATCCTGCAGCCGATTCTGGCTCACCCGAGCCTGCATCTGCCGAAGCATCGCCTCGTGCGATTGCGCCCTCCGGGCCACCTCTTCCTGCTGGCCTTGCGCCTGCTTGGCCGAGGGCGCCGCCTGCGCCTGGCCTTGCGTCGCATCCGTCCTTGCCACGGCTTGGCGCAGCCCCGTCAGATCGCTCCGTATCTGCGCCACCAGCGTTGCTTCATCGATAATCCGGATCTGCCTCGCCGAAGAACGAGAAGGCTCATGCCGCTTGCCGTCCAGCAGATAGTTATCCTGCGCCACGCCCACCAGGACGAGCACATCCCCCGGCTTCACGCCCAGCTTGCTCACATCCATCTCATGCGATACCGCCAGCCGGCCGGCCCTTCCCGCATGGCTGATCTGGATCCCAAGCGGAGTATTCGCCGCCGGTTGAGTGGTGCCTTCCGCCGCCACCTGCCTGCTCACTTCAATGGCCACCTGCTCCACTGCCACATCGTCCTGCGCGCTTGCCTCCACCGGCACCACCGCGGTGGGCAGCACGGATTCATCCGACAGCGGTTTAAGCATCGCCACCGTCGCGGGCTGGTCGGTCACCGCATCCACCCGCCACACCTGCTCGGACTGGCTCTCCAGCCCGTGCTCGTCGCGCACCTTCGCCGTCGTCTCCACGGTTTTGGCCAGCGGGAACTCCGCAATCAATTTCTCCACCCCGGCCGCTGATTTTCCCTTGCTTTCGGCCAGCTCCTTAAAGCTCAATCCCATCATCTTCGCCAACCCCGGCAAGGCCTTGTCCCACATCGGCGCTTCCGACATCACCGGCTTGTTGAACGTGAACCCGACCTCCACCTCCGACCCCACCAGCCCAGACCCCGCGCCCACGCCCGACCCATCGGGCTCCACCGTCACCCGGCTCTCGGAAACGATCCCCCTGGCATACACAGGCGGCTTCACCACGATGTACGACCCCGTCACCCCAGGCCGCTGCACCAGCGTCAGCGTTTCCTTGCCCGTCTGCTGCTGGCTCATGTCAAAGCTGAACTCCAGCGTCGCTTCCTTCATCCCGCCCAGGCTTCCCGGCATCAGCAGCAGCGATTCATACGGGTCCACCCGGTCAGACCCTCCCGTCGCCCGATTCATGATCACCGACTGCCACCCCTGCACCACCGCATCCTGGCTCAGCCACCGGTAGTACGCGCGCACACGCATCGGCTTTTCCGATGCGGGCCCGGTCACGCTCGCACGCAGCCGCACGGGCTGATCGCTGGGCCACACCTTCACGCCCTCCATGCCGGATTCCAGCAAGTGCTGGCTGGGCCAAGGCGTCTCCAGCCAGGGCATCGCCCAGCGCTTCGCCGCCGCACTCGCATAGCTGGGCATCGCCAGCGTCAGCAGTGCCGCCGCCACTGTCGCGCCCGCGGCCATGAAGGCTAGCTTCAAAGTCGGCCTGGGGTTGATCAACCCTTTCAGCTTCACACCTTCAAGGGCGCTGTGCGCCTTCGCCATCGAAACATCGCGCAATGCCCCCGTCATCTCCGGTGAGGCGTATCTTTCTGGATACAGATGAAAATCCACGCCCGCAGCCAGTTGGCCCGACAACTCCGGATGCAGCCGCTCAGCATATTGCGCAAGCTCGGAAATCCCGGGGCTCACGCGCGCCGCATGCGTCACCCTGCGCACCAGCCAGTAGACCCCCGCGCCCGCCAGCGCCAGCCCCACAATCGCCCGCACCAGCCCCGGCAGCACCAGCAGGTAATCCACCACCGCCAAGACAACAAACACGCCAATCGACACCGCCACGGCCTGGCTCACCCGCTGGGCGATCAGCAGCCGGCGCGTCATCACGCCTGCGGACTGAAGTTGTTTGACGATCTCTTTCATGCTTCCTTACGTCGTTCCTTAAACCTCTGGAATCCTAGCCCGGGCAACCAGCCCCCGGATCACACCAGTCGAATAAGCCTCCTGCCGATCCATTCCAGCGAAAGCAATACCACGATCAACGCCAAAGCCAGCCCGGAATTCCACACCGGCAAACGAAGATCATCCGGTGTCCGCCGTGCCCGATCGGGGATCAGCCCCGCCAGCGTGTCGAGCTTCTCCAGCTCCACCACCTGTCCCGCCGTCTGCCGCGCCAGCAATTCCAGATTCCCCCGGTCCGCAAGCGGGTTTCTCATTTCCCCCGGCCGGGATGCCACCACCACCGGCCGCTGAATGTTCAAGTCTTCCAGCCCGGGCTCCGTCACCCGCAGCACCCGATCCCCCACCGCACCCGGCCGCCACACCGCCCGGTACTCCGCAGGACCCGCGTTCTCAGCCCGGCTCACCCGGCCCAGCCGCAATGTCTCCAGCGGCACCGCGCCGGGCCGTCCGGCTTCAAACACGCCCACCTGAATTGTCTGCATGTTCCGGTCAATCAAGGTCTGATCCGAAAGCACAAGCTCCACGCTCATCGGTTGATCGATCACCGCCCTGCGCGATCCCACCATCAGCGTCGCACGCCCCGCGCCCTCCAGCAGCCGGGACCGAGCCAGCATCCGGATAAGCTGCACCCAGTACGGCTCAAAATAAAGCTCGCCCACACCCAGGCGCCACCGCCAGGTTTCATCCGACGCGCAGTACACCACCTGCCCCGCACCATAGCGCGACCGCACCACCCCCGGCACGCCTGCTTCGCTCCCGGCCACGCCTTCCCGAACCGACATCAGCACGCTCAACGCTTCCGCGCCGGGCTTCAGCGGCCCCACGTCCTGCGCGTACATCAGCGTCGGCATGGACACCGGCCAGCCCGCCACCGCCTGTTTGGGGTCCACGCTGGTCGAAAGCCGCATCACGCCCAGGCTTCTTGCCTGCAGCGTAGGCCGCATCGCCAATGCCCCCAGCTCCGGTCGCGTACGCCCCACCTGCCCCGGCCTGCGCATCGGCAGCAGATTCGCCAAACCCGTCGATTCATACGCCCGCGGCGTGTACTGGTCCCCGCCGATCCACATCAGCCCCGCGCCCCGCACCGCCACGTGGTCGCGCAGCAGCTTCACCTGTTCAGGCGAGAAATACGTCGGATCCACATCCCCCAGAATCACCAGGTCGTAGGGCTCAAGCTCTTTAGCCGTCTCCGGCAGCCGGGTGATGGGCCGCGTCCCTTCCTGCGCAAAATCCTTGTCCGCACTCAGCAGATACATGCTGCTGGTGAACGTCCCCTCGCGTGTCAGCAGCGTCTTTAGATACCGGTACTCCCACCGCGGATACCCTTCGATATATAGCACCCCGATCGGCCGATCCACCAGCGCAGGCGAAAGGTCCTGCGTGTTGTTGTCCAGCACCGTTTCCTTTTTGCCCGGCACGTCGGCCACCACTTCCACGCGCCACCGTGCCGGCCCGGGCATCTGCCCCGTGCCCACCAGGCGCACCACGCCCTTGCCGCCCGCGCCTTCCTGCGCGCCTGCTTCGTCCAGCACTTTGCCGGTTATCGCGTCCACCAGCTTGGCCTTTACATGTGAATAGTCCACGCCCGCCGACGCGGCCCCCGGCGTCATCTCCAGTTCCACGTTCACCGGCACGATGTCTTTCACAAATGCCCGCTCGGGAAAGTCCACCGAGGCCACCGCCACATCAAACGTCCCGCCCGCGGCCCCCACCGGCACGCTGAAGACCGACACCCCGCGGGACGCCAGCTTGCGTGTAAGGTCGCCTCCCATTGTTTCCGATGACCGCCCGTCGGAAATCACCACCACACCCGCCACCGGCTGGTCTCCGGCCTGCACCAGCGCCTGTTCAATGGCGTACCGCAGCCGGGTGTCTTGTCCTGTGGGCGTCTTGGGCCACTCCAGCACGACAGGCTCATCCGGCTTGGGTTTGGGCACCCCGGCCAGCGCATAGACGTTCTCGTCAAACCCCAGCCAAGACACCCGCCGCGTGTCGGATTCCCCGGGCAGTTTCAGCGCAGCGGCTTTGATCTGCTCCAGCACGGCGTCGTATCGCCCCACCGCCCCTGCGGCTCCCGGATGGTCCTTCACCCGCATGGATTCAGACTCATCCACCAGGAAGATCACCCGGTCAGGCTCGATTCTTTCCCTGGGAATCACCAGCACCGGCCCGGCCAGCAGCACCACCAGCAGCAGCAGGATCAGCCCCCGCAAGCCCGCCAGCGCCACGCGCACCGGCGCACGCCCCACCAGCCTCCGGTAGCTCACCCATGACACCACCAGGCACGCCAGCACGATCACCGCCCACACCCACCCCGGCAGGGCGTATGTCCACCCCAGCCCGGCGCCCTGTGAAGCCCAGCTTCCTTTGGGCACGCCGGTGAGCCAATCCAGAATCGCGGACCCGAAGATCGGGGAAGGCATCATGGCCGTGCCCTCCCCAGCGTCTGCCCCGCGCCCGCTGCCGGCTGGTTGGCCTGCGCCTGCGAAGCGTGGCTGAACGCCCTCGCCAAAAATGTCTCCAGAATCAGCAGTCCCAGCACCACCCACAGCAGCGGCCACCCCAGGTTCACGCTCGCATCCGGGCTCTCCAGCACTGCTTCGGGCTTGTTTAAGTCAAAAAATGCCATCGCTCCCATCGGCTTGGCCCAGGCCTGCGCCTGCTGCCGGGTATTCCCCCGCGTGTCACCCCCATCAGCCACCGGGTTCACCACCGCATACCGGCCTCCAATGCCTTTGCCCTGATACAAGCCCGGCGTATCCAGATAGCTGCTTCCCACTGGCCCATTGTCCGTCGCGCGCAGCGGCACCGCCGTCTGCCCCGTCACCGGATCACGGAAAAAAGCCGGGTCAGCCATTGGCTCCATCGCCGTCGCGCCCGCCCACGCCTTGCCCGGTGCCTCCAGCGTGCCCGAGGCCGCTTCCACAAGCTCGCCAGACCCCGGCAGCGTTGCAAGCAGCCCGCGCATCGTCTCTTGAATGATCGGCAAAAACCCAGGCCGCGTCGGCAGGTTCATCCACGGCATCACCGGTGCACTCGTCCAGAAAAGCAGCGCCCCATCCCCGATCGATTGGTTCAGCAGCAGCCCCGGGTTCCCGGGCGCGTCGATTCGAATCCACTTCACCGCCGCCGTGTCCGGCGCCTCCACATTTAAGTACCTGCGCACCCGGACCGGACGCAGAAGCTCCGGCCAATCGCTCGCCAGCAGCCTCGCCGCGGCCGGCGCCGGGTCAGACAAATTCAGCCCCCAGCCCGCTTCACGGTCTTCATACCCCGGCGTCTGCGTCGGCTCATGGGCAATGCGCCAGTCCGCCTTAAACGCATCCGTCATCCGCCCGCCCCACGTCGCCGGCTGCATGGAATCAGGCGCAAACACCACCACCAGCCCGCCCTTGCCCGCAAACCCCGCCAGCCGTGCAAAACCCTGCTCATTAAGCAAATCCGGCCGCAGCACATAAACCACATCGCACTTGCGCAAAAGCTCTTCCGTCATCGCCTGCGGGTCCACCACCTGGCTCTCCACTCCGTATCCCGGCGCAGGTGAAAGAGCCAGCGAAAGCCATTGCCGGCCCGGCAGTTCCGGCCCCTGCGCCACCGGCCCATCCACGATCAGCCCCACCGGCCTGTTCTTAATCACCAGCAGCGCACGTGAAATGTTGTCCGGCAGAATCAGGTCTTGTTGCCCCCCGCCCGTCTCCAGTTGCGCCGTCAGCACCCGCGGCCCGGGGCTGGCGTCTTTGGCCAGGTCCAGGTCCAGCGTCACGCCGGCCTGGTTTTGACCTGGAAACCATGTCACCGTCCGGTCCGCCGTCACCGACGGCCCTTTGGCCCCCGGCAGCGACAGCGCCACCCGGATCGGCTGGCTCACGCCCGGCAATTCCGGGCCATACCTTGTCAGCTTCACCTCCACCGGCAAAGACCCGCCCGTCGGGTCCCCCGCAAACACCACCTTGCGCAGCGGGCGCACCTGCGCAATCTGCGCATTCAACCCGCCCATGTTCACCGGCATGCCCCACACCTTCGCATGCTGGCCGATCGTCCCCAGCGCCGCTGCCACCGGTTTATCCGGGTCCACCCCCGCGCGCGTGAAGCCTGACAAAAGCACCACATGCGTCCGGCCCGGGTCGGCCCGCTTGTCTTTGATCTCTTCCGCAAGTTCATTCAGCACCCCGGTCCAGTCGGATTCTGAATATCTGGGCTTTAACCCCTTGAGCGTTTTCTGCGCCCCTGCAAGGTCAGCCGAAATGGCCGACACCGCCCACTTGCCCGGCCGAGCGGTCAGCGCGATGGCGATCTGGTCCCCTTGCTCCATGCCTTCCACGATCCTCACCGCGGCTTTGATCTGAAGATCAAACCGCGTCGTGTTCATTTCCGTCGCCTGGCTGGCCAGGCTGTCATCGATCACCAGATACACCACACGCCCTGCGGCGCCTGAAAGGCCCCACGTCCCCGCGTTCAAAAGCGGCCCCGCCAGCGCCAATCCCAGCACGGCCACGATCAGACACCGCACCAAAAGCAGCAGCCACTGCTCCATCTGAAGCCGTCGCCGCTGCTTCCGGTACGCCTCTAAAAGAAAGCGCATCGCCGCCCACGGCTCGGGGTTGCGCTTCATGCGCGTCAGCAGATGGATGGCGATGGGAATGACCACCGCCGCCGCACCCGCCGCGGCCAGCCCGCCCACAGTGAACAGCGCGCCCAAGCCCGCCTGACCCAGCATCCATGCTTGCATTGCCATCACCGGGCGGCTCCTTTGGCAAGCAGCGCCGTCCGCCGGGCCAGATACTGTCCCAGCACCGGCCCCAGGTTGTCGGAGGTATCCACCAGCAGATAGTCAAAGCCAAAACGCCTTGTCGTCTTGGCGCAGTAGTCCAGATGCGTTTCCAATGCGCGCAGGTATTCCTGGCGCAGCGCTGCCGGGTCCAGGATCAGCCGTCCTTCGGCCTCCATCCCGATGAACTCCGAAGCGCTTCTAAACGGAAACGTCCGCTCCGCCGGGTCCAGCACCTGCATCACGATCAGGTCATGCCCCCGGTGATAGCACCGCGCGCAAAACGCCTCCAGTGATTCTGAACTCTCAAACAAATCGCTGATCAGCACCAGCAGCGACCGCTGCCCCAGCCTTGCGATGGTCTGGTCCACCACGCGCACCAGGTCCGTCGTCGCCTGCACATCCACGGGCTGCGCGGGCGTCTTGTCTTTGCGCGCGTCTTCCGGGTTGTCCGCGGTCGTCGGCCCGTTGGTTCCCAGCATGTCCACCAGGGACCGCCAATGCTCCATCGTGTTGGAAAAGCGCGTCCCCTTGAGCACCTGTCCCGCAAACAGCGACAGCCCCGTCCGGTCCTGCTGGCGCACCGCCAGGTGAGACATCGCGCACGCCAGCGCCGCGGCGTGGTCGTACTTGCGCCACCCGTTCATGTCGTGAGACGCATACGCCATCGACCCCGAAACGTCCACCATCACCGCCAGATCCAGCGTCGTCTCTTTTTGATACTGCTTCAGGTACAGCTTGTCCGTGCGCCCGTACACCTTCCAGTCCAGGTGCCGCAGGTCGTCCCCCGGCGTGTACTGCCTGTGCTGCGCGAACTCAATGGAAATGCCCTGGTACGGCGACGCATGCGACCCCGTCATGATCCCTTCCACGATCATGCGCGACCGCAGTTCCAGCGACGTCAGCGTCGCCAGCACCCGCGGATCTAAATGGCTTGATGTCGGCGGCATGAAAGGCCCAATCCTTCACTCGTCTTCCAATACCAAACTCTCCTCAACCCCTCACCCGTTGAGCACAGTCTTCAGCGCAGGGTCGGCCCCCGCGTCCGAACGCGTCGCCGCCAGCAGCTTGTCGATCAGGTCATCGCCGCTCACCCGGTCAGCCTCGGCGTTGTAGTTGGTGATCAGCCTGTGCCGCAGCACCGGGTGCGCCACCTTCGCCACGTCTTCCGGTGTCGCATGCGTGCGCCCGTCCAACACCGCTTTGGCCTTGGCCGCCAGGATCAGGCATTGGCTCGCCCGCGGGCCCGCGCCCCATTGCAGGTACTGCTTGATGAAGTCCGGCCGCATGTCCGGCTGGCCCTTGCCCGGCGTGCGCGTCTTGCGCACCAGCGCCAGCGCGTATCGGATCACATGGTCCGGCGCAGGCACATCGCGCACCAGTTCCTGCAATGCCAGCACACCCTCAGCATCCAGCACTGCTTCCACGGATGTCTTGGCGCTTGATGTCGTCCGCCGCACGATCTCCAGTTCTTCTTCCTCCGTCGGATACCCCACATGGATCATGAACAGGAACCGGTCCAACTGCGCTTCCGGCAGCGGATACGTGCCTTCCTGCTCAATGGGGTTCTGCGTCGCCAGCACAAAAAACGGTTCCGGCAGCCGATGCCGTTTTCCCCCCGCCGTCACGTGATGCTCCTGCATCGCCTCCAGCAGCGCCGCCTGCGTCTTAGGCGGTGTCCGGTTGATCTCGTCTGCCAACACCGCATTGGCGAATATCGGCCCCCTCACAAACCGCAGTTCCCGCTTGCCTGTCGTCCGGTCTTCCTCGATCACCTCCGTCCCCGTGATGTCGCTTGGCATCAGGTCCGGCGTGAACTGCACCCTGTTGAATTCCAGATGCATCGACCGCGACAACGTGGAGATCAGCAGCGTCTTGGCCAGGCCCGGCACACCCACCAGAAGCGCATGCCCGCGGCAAAGCAGCGTGATCAGCAATTGATCCACCACGTCTTCCTGCCCCACGATCACCCGGGCGATCTGCGCCTTCAGCGCCTTGGCCGCGCCTTGCGCCTTGATGATCAATTCCTGTGCCTGCCGGGATTCTGCGCCATCTGCCATGCCCGTCTCCTGAAAAGTCCGACTGTGTTGAGGCTTTCTTCACCTGCGGTCATTGGTCGCGCCGCCGGTGCAAAGCCCTGCTTTTGAATACGTTTGCGTCGCTTCGCCCAACGCATGAATACCACTGCCGTTGATATACAGACGCGCTGCATGCGCCAGGTTCCCCGCATCCACAGCATTTACACATTCCCCGCGAAAGCCCCCCATGTTTTTTCGCATCGGCCCGGGATTTTTTTCATGGCTGTTCCCCGGCTCGTCATTCTAGACACACACCATCGCGCGCATTTACCAGGCCCCGTTCTCAACGCTCACTATTTCCTGGGTTTAAAACAACGTTTCTGGTCTGATCCAACCCAGGTTGATCACCGTTCATCGCCGCCCTCACGTAAATCTCTACGTCTCTCCGGCACGCCCGGTTTGGAAAAACCGACAAAAAAGAATGAACCAACACCCCACGTCCTTCGTCTGTAATGGCGCAAGGCCGGAAAAATCTGCTCTGACACGGCAGACATGAACACCAGCCTTGCAGGTTCCCAAAACCTTCAAAACACCTTCATAACAAGGGGTTGAGAAGATAAAAACCACACGAGGGGTAAGGAAAATCGGAAAGTAGCTAAAAAGAAAAATACGCGGTCGGACCAAAAATTCGATTGACAAGCGTACAAACCTTCCTAGAATACTTCCGATCGTAAAACGGGTAAACAAACCCAAACGACACGACCGCAACCCCCAAAGCCCGGAACCCCCCCGGCAATACGAGACAACCCAAGCAAAATCAAAACATGATCAAGCAGGGTTGAAAAAAGAATAAAAGGCCATCGTAGGGCCAAACAGTTTTAAGAACGAGAGAGACGTCGCCCGGCAAGTGCCGGAAAGCGACAAACGCCCAGAAAAGGCGAAGCATCAACTTTTATAAAGGTTTCCAATGAACACTCCCGGCCCCGAAAAGAACTTCCACACCGTCCTCATCATCGCTGGCGTTGCCCTCGCAGTCGGCTCCACCGCTGGCTACTTCGGCTTCTCCAGCGCTTTCGGCTCTGAGCACGGCCTCCTGGGCCTCCGCGCCGGCGCCCTGATCTCCCAAGTCCTCGTCTGGGGCTCCGTCATCGTCGTCGGCATGGCCCACTGGGTCGTCGAAGGCTTCCACGCCATGACCAACAAGTCCGGCGCCCTCCCCACCATGACCGTCTCCCCCGACCAGCTCGAGCGCCCCATCAACGGCACCGCCGGCACCCAGACCCCCGCGGTCTCCCAGCCCGCCCGCCACGAAGAAGTCGCTGTCTAACTTTTTCTCGGCGAATTGTTAACCCAACCGTTAACACGTTCATATGAAAAAACTAAGAAAAACGAGCTCCCGCAAGGAGCTCGTTTTTTTTGCTTCCATACTGGTACAGATTCTTCCTATCATTTTCACACACCATGCTCCACGTCTTTTTCCCAACCCGTCAGCGCTTCGCTAAAGCTTTTCTCAAGGCCCTGGCAAACGCCGGCGTAGAAATCACCCTCTACGACCCCGAAGCCTTCCGCGTCAAAACCAAATCTCACGGCGAATACTTCCTCCACAATTTCCACGACGAATTCACACATCTCAGCTTCCGCAGACGCTGGTCCTACCTCCCCGCTTTCATCGATTCTCAAATCGTCAACCGCCGCGAAATGTCCAAGGACTGGTCCCAGGACCGCCAGTTCATCCTCCCCACCGTCAAGCATAAGGTCGCCTTCGACCAGCTCTCCCTGCGTGCCGAGCTCGACGCCGGCAAGCCCGTCAAAACCAATCAGCAGATCGTCCTCCTGGGGTCGAGCATGTATCAGATGCTCTGTTTCGACTACCCCACCATGATGATCTTCTCCCTGGAGTACGACCCTCAGGAAGAACACAAGGTTTCCCACAAGCAGGCCTGGGACGCCGCCATCAGCAACCTCTGGGACAAAAGCAAGGAAGACTGGCGGCAGATCCTCCCCGGCACCTGGATCTCCCCCTGGCAGGACAACCAGGACCCCGCCCGCCTGGGCCTCCCCGGGCTCATCCGCCAGCTCAAGGTTACCGGCGACCCCATCGCCCTCACCGTCCACCGCGACATGCTCTTCATCACCGGCTCCCAAGACCCCGCGGGCATCCAGGCGATCCTCCAGATCGCCACCGAACAACTGGAGATCCCCCGCTCCGGCCGCTGCCCCATGCTCCGCCTCACCGACCAGGACACTTGGGTCGACTTCGCCCCGCCGGCAAACGACCCCGTATACGCCGCCGTCACCGCCTGGAACGACATCGCCCGCGCCCTGGACTACCAGGAGACTCAGGAACTCGTCACCCGCGTCATCAAACACCGAGGCGAAGACACCGACGTCCTCCCCGTCAAGGTGATTCACGACAACGATGCCAACCGCGACTTCGTCGTCACCACCTGGGACGACGCCCAGCCCGGCCTGCTCCCCTACGCCCCCATCGTCGCCTTCGTGAAGTCCGGCAAGCTCATCGGCTTCGCCTCATGGGCCAACGTCCTGCGCCACGCCGGCACGCTGCTGGAAAAAATCCAGATCCAACCCGAATACTGGCGCATCACCGGCTTCCCCGACGACGCCCGCCTGGCCCTCATGAACGCCAACCTCGACACCTCCCCCTGGGACATTCCCCGCTGAACCCCGCCC
>CAZIWA010000057.1:0-35428 GCA_964542875.1 uncultured Phycisphaeraceae bacterium | reverse complement strand
AACCCGAAACCCGAAACCCGAAACCCGAAACCCGAAAAAGGCCGCAGGCCTCCCCTCTAACCAGACCCCAACTCCTACACCCCAGCCCCTTCCCCTCCGAACTTCATCGAATACAAATCCGCATCCTTCATCACAAACCGCAGCCGGATCGCCTTCCCCATCAGTTGCGTCACATGGGGGCTTCCCTGCCATTTCACCACGCGCTTGATCTGGTCGCAGTACATCTCCTGGCTGTCATCTATGCCGAAATCCTTGAACGGCTTGCCGTTGGCGTCCTGCACTTCCACCTTGATGAACCCCGCGCCGGAAGTCGCCATATTCACCTCAAGCTGTGTCCCCGTGAATGTAAACGGCTTGGTCACCATCTCACCGCCGTCAAACCCGGTGTTGATCGAGGTGAACCCGTCCAGCCGCAGCGCCGCGCGCACCAGGAAATTGCTCGGCTGCGCATAGTGTTGAGGGTAATACACCGACATCTCCGCCGGCCCCGTCTGCACCACGCCCCACGCCGCCAGCGCATTGCGCGAGCACCAGTTCGCCGGGTCCGGCCCCGGCCGGAAAAACGCTTCCATGAACGTCCGGTCATACCGGTTTCCCCCGCGCGTGGTCATGAACACCCCTTCGGAAATAAACCCCTGCGCTTCGGGAATTTCCAGTTCCTTCATCTGCGCCGCGCTCAGCGGCGTCTTGCGGCCAAGCAGGTACCGGTTGGCCAGCGCCACATAAATATGCGGCGCCCTGAAATACGGAAACGTCCCATTCGTATAAAGCTCTTCCGTCCGCCGATCGCCAAACTCCATCAGCACCGGCTCGCTCCAGTTCACAAAGTCCTGCGAGGTCGCCCGGCCGATCGACCGCCTGCCCAGGAACGTGCGCCAGTCCGGCGACTTGCTCCACACCCGGAAGTAGCTCACATAGCATCCTTCAGCCTGGCTCCAGAACGCCACGTTCAGCGAGTCGAACCCGCCTTTGACCATCACCGGCTCGGGGCTCATCTCATGCCAGGTCATCGCATCAGGTGAGGCGTACGCCTTCAATGCCGTCGTACCCGGCTTGGCGTCCGTACCATAAAGCCCCAGCGCCTTATACCGCTCTTCAGGCTTCACGTTCGGATTGATATCCAGGAACGGCGCAAACGCATGCGACGGCCCGTCCACCATCACGATGTTGTTTTCCTTGGACCCCTCAAACTCGCACAGCCCCAGCTTGGGCTTCTCCCACGTCACGCCATCCTTGCTCTCGGCGTAACACACGCATGCGAACTTGTCGTAGTTTTCCGGCGTGCCCCGGTAATAGCACCGATAGAGGTCGCCATCCTTGAATATCGTGGTGTACGCCGAGTAGCGCCCTTCCCAGGGCGAGTCGAACTTCAGCGCCACGTTCTGCCTCTCCGGCTTGTTGAGCACCAGCCGGGATGTGCCTTCGAGCCTGTCGATCAAGAAACGGTCAACAAACAACTCACGCCGATCACCGATGTTCACCACCCCATCGCCCTGCGTTGAATCCTGCATCGCATATCTCCTGATTGTGTCGGCTCAAGATCTTCAGCACTCTGGCTCTCCCGTCAACACGCCAAGCTCTCTTGCGTCCGCTTTATCACAACATTGCACCCCCCACATCCCCTGCCGGAGCAAAATCGCTTTCTCAACCCTCTCACTCTCCCTTACTTATCACTTGTACCTTATCCCTTTTACCTTTCTTCACTCCTCCTCTTTCCACCATCTCCATCCACATTTCCACTCTCACGCCCACCGCCCGCCTACAATGCTCCCTCACCAAGTCGGGAGCCTTGCATCCGTGTCCGCTTCTTCCACCAAACCCACGCCAGACCAGCCACCGGCCCTTGCCGCCCCAAAAGAGCTTTCCGGAAAGCTCGCCGGGCTTTCCTTGCCCCGCCAGGTTTACGTCCTGGCCTTCTGGCCTTACCTGGAAAACCTGCTCAACTTCGTCGTCGGCATCACCGACATGTGGGTCGCCGGCCACCTGCCTGACCAGGCCAAGGACGCCACCGCCGCCATCACCTCCGGTCTCTACATCAACTGGATGCAGATCATGGTGATCAGTTCTGTCTGCATCGGCGCGGCCGCCATCATCTCCCGATCCATCGGCGCAAAGCACAAGCGCGACGCCAACGCCACGCTCGGCCAGGCCATGCTCCTGGGCCTGTGCATCGGCCTTTGTTTCACCGTCGCCATCTTCCTGCTGGCGCCCTGGCTGGCCGATGTCATGGGCATGAAGGAAGCCGCCCGTGGCTACTGCATCGACTACCTCCGGATCATGTCCGTCACCGGCCCCGCGATGGGCGTGATGTTCGTCGGCAACGCCGCCATGCGCAGCTCCGGCGACACCCGCACCCCCTTCCTGGTCATGCTCACCGTCAACATCTTCAACATGGCCGCCACGTACCTCCTGGCCTTCGGCCCCGGCGTGCTGGGCGGTCACGGCGTCAAAGGCATCGCCCTTGGCACCACCATGGCCTGGTACGTCGGCGCGGCCCTCTCCACCCTCAGCCTTATCCACAACACCAAAACCATCCGGCTCTATCTCCACCGGCTAAAGCCCCGGATTCGTGAAACCAAGCGCATCCTCTCCATCGGGCTTCCCAGCCTTGGTGAATCCACCGGCATGTGGCTCGGCAACTTTCTGGTCTTCGCCATTGTCGGCCGCCTTCAGGATCCCTTTGCCTCGGGCGCTCACGGCATTGCCATCCGTCTCGAAGCCCTCAGCTACATGCCCGGCTTCGCCCTGGGCATCGCCAGCGCCACCCTCACCGGCCAATACCTGGGCCTGGGCGATCCTCACCGCGCCCGCCGCGCCGTACTCCTCTGCTGGTACACCGCCGCTGTCGTCATGACCTTCACCGGTCTCTGCTTCATGCTCTTTCCCCACTTCCTGGTCGGCTTCATCACCGACGACGCCCAGCTCGTCGACGACGCCGCGGGCATCCTCCGCTTCGCCGGCGCCATCCAGTTCTTCTTCTCCATGTACACCGTCTTCGTCCAGGCCCTGCGCGGCGCCGGCGACACCCGCGCCACCATGTACATCTCAAACGCCCTCACCTTCGGCATCCGCCTTCCCGGCGCGTACCTCATCGGCGTCCATTGGGGCTACGGCCTAAAAGGCGTCTGGATCGCTCTCTGCATCGAACTCACCATCCGCGGCCTCATCATGGCGGGCCGGTTCAACACCAACAAATGGATGGCCGTCAAAGTCTGACGCGCAACGGCACTCCTCTGGTCTTACACCACTCACTCCCGCCCCGCGTGAGGATGCCCGTTCTTATCGCTGTCACAACCGCCTTTCGCGCGGTTTCTCGCATCGATCCAGGCAAGTATCGCGATCACCAGCAACACTCCGGGAATCACCACCACTAGCGCATGCCCGACGTCGACATTCCCAAAACTCGGATCATTCGTGAAATGCCCCCGCTCGATGCTCCATCCTATCTGTAAGGCGAATATCCCAAGGCAAAGCCACACGCCGGCAAACAGGCGCCCCAGGATTCCATAACCGAACATGGCCGCCGCGAACGACAGCAAAATGCTCACCCCCGCCGTCCACAGATCAACCCTCGCCTTAACCACGGAAGGGGTCATTAAGACTAAAAACGTCAACCCGTAAAACCCCAGCCATGCGCTGACAAGAATCTTGACCAGGCACCCGGCTGGATTTCTCCTGCTCACATCGGCCACGCTTCACCTCCCGAAATACAAATTCCGCACGTCATGCACTCCTACGCATCACGCAAGCGCATTCGCCCGCATCCTCGGCCCCGTGCAATTATCGGCGATCAACAACATTCGATCGCATCTCGCGGTGCTGCAACTTGAAAATCACCATCACCGCCAGCGTCACCAGGCACATCGCCCCCGGCACAAGCACAGCCCAACCGCACCAATTCCCACAATCATCGTATCACCTGATATCCTGACTCCACCCTCCACCACCAGAGGTACTTCCCAAATGGGTTTCTGGCTCTTCATCCTCCACGCCGCAGCCACCTGGTTCATGACCGGCATCGCTTGGTTCACCCAGGTCGTCCACTACCCCCTCTACAGCACCATCGGCGGCCAGGAGTTCTCCGCCTACGAGAAAGCCCACCAGAAACTCACCGCCTACATCGTCCTCCCCGCCATGGCCATCGAAGCTGGCACCGCCATCCTCGTCGCCTGGAAACGCCCGCCCACCGTCGAAGCCTGGATCCCCTGGGCAGGCCTCGCCCTCGTCGGCGCCATCTGGCTCAGCACCTTCCTCTCCCAGGCCCCTCAGCACGAAAAGCTCGCCAAAGGCTACGACCCCACCGCACACGCCCTCCTGGTCTCTTCCAACTGGGTCCGCACCGTCGCCTGGACCACACGCTCCATCATTGTTGCTTTCATGCTCCAGCAAATGTTCGGTGCTTAAGTCACCCTGAACAACGTTCAGCCCCTTTCTAAAACTTGTACTTTCTTAAATGTCTTGAATTTTCGCCCCTACTTAGTCCGATAAAATCTAAAAATTATCTCAAAATAACCACCTCGAACAAAATTTAGCTCCTAACCTACTTGAGATTTCAATCGCTGTTGTATAGTAATTTATACAAAGGAGATTCAATACCATGGCCCATTTTGGAAAAGCACTCAAAGCACTCCGTGAAGCAAGGCACCTCAGCCAAGAGGACCTCGCCATCCGGGCCGGGCTCTCCAGCCAGACCATCTCCAACGCCGAGCAAATGGAATCCCCCAAAATGCGAGGCAGCAACTACCGCAAGGTCGCCGAGGCCATGGGCCTCACCACCGACCAATTCGACCTCGCCTGGCGCTCCCGCCCACCCTCTGAGCACACCGTCAAAGGCGCTGGCATCCCCATCGTCAACCAGACCACCGCCGGCATCACCCGTGACTACCAGGACGTGGGCCGCGACAACTACTCCTTCTGCCCCATCTACCCCGAAGCCGTCGGCGACCCCGACGCCTTCGCCGTTCAGGTCGTCGGCGATTCCATGGTCCCCGAATGGCAAACCGGCGACATCCTCATCTGTTCCCCACGCGCCCAAATCAAGTCCGGTGACGCCTGCTTCGTCCAGCTCGACTCCAAATTCGGCGACGGCAACACCTTCAAACGCGTCATCCAGGTCCCCGAAGACCGCGTCGAACTCCGCGCCGACAACCCCCGCTACCCCCCCATCATCGTCCCCCGTGAATCCGTCCTGCGCTGTGTAAAAGTCGTCGGCAAATTCGTCAAATACAACTATTGAAATAAGCTACGCTTACACAATAGTATTAGCGCAGTTAATTCTAGAACCGTACCATTCTGGTACGGTTCTTTCACTTTATCTTTGATCTCGTACCGGAATGGTGCTAATATATGGGCTGAGACTTAGGTGCAACTTCCGTTGCGCCATTTCTCGCAGAGGTTTGCGTCCCATGATCAGCCTGACCAAAAAAACCGATTACGCCCTCGTCGCACTGGCCTGTCTGGCCCAGCGCGCCAAGGAAGGCGCACCCCCGGTCAGTGCCCGCAAGCTTGCTGATGAGCACGGCCTCCCCGTCGCTCTCGCCGCCAACATCCTTAAAGACCTCCATCTGGCCAAGATCGTCGATTCCACCCGCGGGCCCACAGGCGGCTACACCCTCGCCCAGCCCGCCGCCAGGATCACCCTCATCGACGTCATCACCGCCACCGAAGGCCCCGTCCAACTCGTCGACTGCAGTGACGACCTTCCCATCCTCGGGCAAAGCTGCGCCATCGCCTGCAAATGCCCCATCCGCGAACCCATGCGCCGGCTTAACGACCGGCTCCGCGAGTTCTTTCAATCCGTCACGCTTGCCGACCTGTTCGACAGCAAAGTCGACGTCCCGCTCGCCAGCCTCGGCTCCAATGCCTCGCCCCGGTTCCGCAGGCCCCCACTGGAGCTTGCTCAGGACACCGAGCCGGATGAACCCGGTTCAAACGACGCCTCCACACCCGGATGGCTCAAAAAAGTCCAGGAACTCGGCACCGTCTAACCCCCCGCCTCCAGCCTCCCAAGCATCACGCCCGCCAAGCAGCGCGCGACACTCCAGAAGGACAGACGACCATGATCACCAGCGCACAAAACTCGGGGCTCCAATTCCCCATCTACATGGACTACAACGCCACCACCCCGCTGGACCCCCGCGTGCTGGAAGCGATGATGCCTTACCTCACCAACCGCTTTGGCAACGCCGCCAGCCGCAGCCACAAGTTCGGCTGGGAGGCTGAAGAAGCCGTCGACAAGGCCCGCGAACAGGTCGCCAAACTCATCGGCGCCAGCGACAAGGAAATTGTCTGGACCTCCGGCTCCACCGAGTCCAACAACCTTGCCATCAAAGGCACCGCCGACATGTACAAGGACAAGGGGATGCACATCATCACCGCCATCCATGAACACAAAGCGGTCCTCGACCCCTTCAAGCGCCTCCAGAAAGACGGCTTCTCCGTCACCTGGCTTGAGCCCAACAAAGACGGCGTCATCTACGCCAGCCAGGTCAAGGCCGCCATGCGCCCTGACACCATCCTCGTCTCCATCATGTGGGCCAACAACGAAATCGGCACCATCAACGAAATCGAGGAAATCGGCAAGCTCTGCAAAGAGCGCGATGTGATCTTCCACACCGATGCCACCCAGGCCGTCGGCAAGATCCCCGTCGATGTCGAAAAATTCGGCGTCGATCTCCTCTCCGCTTCGGCCCATAAAATGTACGGCCCCAAGGGCGTCGGCTTCCTCTACGTCCGCCGCCGCAAGCCCCGCGTCCGCCTCACCCCCATCCTCGACGGCGGCGGGCACGAACGCGGCATGCGCTCGGGCACCCTTAACGTCCCCGGCATCGTCGGCATGGGCGCCGCCGCCGAAATCGCCGGCGCTGAAATGCAAGCCGACGCAGCACGGCTCCTCAAGCTCCGCAACAAGCTGGAAACCGCCATCCTCGCCGCGCTCCCCTACTCCTACATCAACGGCCACGTTGAACGCCGGCTCCCCCACACCAGCAACATGAGCTTCGCCTACGTCGAAGGCGAATCCATGATGATGGCCATCAAGGAAATCGCCGTCTCCTCCGGCTCGGCCTGCACCAGCGCATCCCTGGAGCCCAGCTACGTGCTCAAGGGTCTGGGCCTGGGCGATGAACTCGCCCACAGCTCCATCCGCTTCAGCATGGGCCGCTTCACCACCGAGGAAGAAGTCGACTTCGTCATCGCCAAGGTCATCTCCGGCGTCAACCGGCTCCGCGATATGTCCCCGCTCTACGAAATGGCCCTCGAAGGCATCGACCCCTCCAAGGTTGAATGGGGCCATCACTAAAGAAAACGTTTCGTCATTGGCTTGTTCAGGGTTACAAAAGAGTTAGAGAAAGGAGTTCGAAATGACAGTCATCAGCAACACCAAAGTCCGTCCATCCATCGACTCCCTCTCGCTCAATGCCCCATTTCCGGAAGGCTCGCACAGGATGTACGCCATCGCGTGCGACATGGACATTGAATCCCTTCGCCAGGTTTATGGCGATCCCTACAACAACGCCTACGCCGAAATTAAAAAGACCCTCATTGCTCACGGCTTCACCCGTCAGCAAGGCAGCGTCTACTTCGGCGGACCCCAGATCAATGCCGTCACCTGCGTCCTGGCCACCACCGATCTGGCCAAACAACTCCCCTGGTTTTCTTCCTGCGTCCGTGACATCCGGATGCTCCGCATCGAAGAGTTCAACGACCTCATGCCCGCCGTCAAAAACGGCTCCGGCAGCTAACCTCAACCCTAAGGAGCCTCATCATGGCTTACAGCGAAAAAGTCCTCGACCACTACGAACACCCCCGCAACGTCGGCAGCCTCCCCAAGGACGCCAAGAACGTCGGCACCGGTGTCGTCGGCGCACCCGAATGTGGCGACGTCATGAAGCTTCAGATCCAGGTCGACGAAAAGACCGGCATGATCATCGACGCCAAGTTCAAAACCTTCGGCTGTGGCAGCGCCATCGCCTCTTCCTCCCTCGCCACCGAGTGGCTCAAGGGCAAGAGCCTTGACCAAGCCATGGAAATCAAGAACACCGACATCGTTCAGGAACTCTCGCTCCCCCCGGTGAAAATCCACTGCTCCGTCCTCGCCGAAGACGCCATCAAGAGCGCCATCGCCGACTACAAGAAAAAGCAGGACGCCACCGTCTCCAGCCACGAAACCGCTTCCACCAAAGCCTGAGCCTCAAAACTTTCCCCCTGTTGACACGTCGTCAACAGGGACACGCACAAAAACCGTGCTATAATCTTTCAGTCCTTTTAAAAGCAAACTATTCGGAGTCATCATCATGGCCATCGACCTCTCTGAAACAGCTGCTCGCGAGATCAAGGCGATCATCCAGCAGAACGAATTTGAAGCCACCAAAGTCCGTCTCCGCGTCGGCGTCAAAGGCGGCGGCTGCTCCGGCTTCTCCTACCTCCTGGACCTCACCGAACAGGAAAAGGACAACGACGAAAAGTTCGAGAAGCACGGCATCACCGTGATCTGCGACCCCAAGAGCTACCTCTACCTCAACGGCGTCACCATCGACTTCAAAGATGAAATCATGGGCCGCGGCTTCGTGTTCAACAACCCCAACGCCTCCGGCACCTGCGGCTGCGGCAGCTCCTTCAGCGCCTGAGCCTGCATACAACCTGCCCTTCTTGAAAAACCCAGGCCAATTGGCCTGGGTTTTTCTTTTGAGCTTCTCTTAATTCATCCCCAGCGGTACCAGCATGTACCTCCGGATTGAGTAACCCACCTGTAATGACTCAACTCCCATGCTCCGGTTGCTTGGGGCTGGTTCTGACCCCCGGACTCCCGTTGCGCACACTCACTCGACGCCTCACTTCTTGGCGCCACTCCCTTGCCGCTTGAGTACCGCGCGAAACGTCGCCGCATCCGCCCCGGACTCCATATACACCACTTCCAGGGTGTCCTTGTCCAGCAGCCGACCCACCATCATGCCCGTGTCGTCCACCTCGGAGATGTACACGCACCCGGTCGCCGGGTCATACGTGCCGATCACCTTCTCCGTCGCCCTCACCGGCTTGCCCATCACGTTGGCGGCCCAGGTGTTCTCCCCGGTGAACTCCGTCCCCTGCTGATCCTTGATCGTGATCGTCCGTTGCCCCTTGGCGAACCCATTTTTGGCCGTCACCACGTTGGATTCGCCAGACCACATGCCGACCAATCCCACGCTGCCCAGATCGCACGCCTTCTCATGCGCACAGCCTGCCAAGGCGCCGGCCGCACAAACCGCCATCAAGCCCGCTAAAAGTGCTGTACGTTTCATGACTGGACTCCTGTAAAAAAGGGATTACCTGCGATTCTCCCCCACTCCGCCGCAACCCCCTATCAGGGCATTACCTATATCTGCTCTTTGGAGGGTGGCGCCGAGTCCGCGAGGCCCGCCACGTGATCGGCCTGTCGTTGCGCTTCCAGCAAACTCACCATTCAAGATAAATGTCATTTTGCGGCATCATTCCCCTTTGCCTCCTGGTGGGCACCCGATAACCCGCCCCCCGACAACCCGGGTGCATGTGCCGACAAATACCCCAAATGCTTTTACCCAAAATATTCTTGCAATCCGCAACATTTATTCATGCCATGATCACCATTCAGCCGAAAATAATTAACAGGGTCTTGCACACCTCAAAGCGGCCGTACGCTGACAAAAACGCCGGTCGGCGTTTCTGTATTTGAAAACCACGATTGCCTGCTACGATATAACGGGTGCCTTAAAGGATTTAAGTCACCCGCACCGGAGCCTCACTCCGGCGAAAGGTTGGGTTGAATTCATGGAAGAATCCCGCCGCAGAGTGTTATGGCTGGGCCTTGGCTTGTTTGTCACAGGATGCTCCAGCCAGCTCAGCTCCAACACCAGCATTGAACGCCCGGATGTCGACTGGCCCGATTCCCCCAGCCGCCCGCGCGCAGATAGGTCCAAGGCCACCGCAGTCAAGCCCACCACCACGCCCAAGTCCGGCCCCGCACGCACCACCCCCATCCCCCCGCCCACCCAGCAGGCCGGCAAGCCCCCGATCCCGCCTCCCAACGTCACCACGGCTTCCAAGGGCCTGCCTCGTAACGCCTACATGACCGAGATTCCTGCCGTCACCTATGTCCCCCGGGCAAAATGGGCAGACTCCGGCCCAATGATGGAACGCATCGTTCCCATGGGCGACATCAACAAGATCACCGTCCACCACGAAGGCTGGAACCCCGTCGTCTTCACCGACATGGAAACCACCGCAGAACGCCTTGAACTCATCCGCAGGTCTCACATCCAGCGCCTGGGCGCCGGCGATATCGGCTACCACTACGTCGTCGACCGAGGCGGCCGCGTCTGGCAAGCCCGCGAAGAACGCTACCAGGGCGCCCACGTCCGTGGAAACAATGAAAACAACCTCGGCATCATGTGCCTGGGAAACTTCGACATCCAGTCCCCCAGCTCCGAACAGCTCCGCTCACTCGTCGCCGTCATCAAAGCCGCCCAGGCCGAGCACAAGGTTTCCCTCAGCAACGTCAAGACGCACCAGGAAATCAACCCCACCGCCTGCCCCGGCAAAGTCCTCCAGGCCTACATGATCCAGATCCGCAAAAACAAAACCCTCGTCTAAACTCTGCATGGCCCGCAATGCCGTAAATCCACAAATAAAAAGAGCCGAAGGCCCAAAACCCTCGGCTCTTCTCTTTCACATCTAACATCTACCCTCTTACATCTGCCATTTCCCCCCTCCTCACTCACTTCAAATCCACCGTCACATACACCGGCGAATGGTCAGACCCATCCAGCATCTTCACGTCCTTGATCTCATTCACCAGCAGCCCCGTCTTATCCGGCACCACCCGCTTGGCCAGTTCCGGGCTCAGCAGCGTAAAGTCGATCGTGCTACGGTACGGTTCCTTCAAATAGCTGATCCGCTTCTCCGCCGGCATCGACGCATGCGGATCCACCAGCAGCGCCGCACCGGTCTTCTCATCCTTGCCCACCACCGCCCGCAGCGGTGCGCTCTCAGGCGTGTCGTTAAAGTCCCCTGTCAGCACCACCCACGCGCCGGGGTCCCTGGCAAGCTGTTCTCCGATGATCTTTTTCACCATCAGCATCTCAGCCAAGCGGTAGTTGTTGGAGTTCTTGTCCTCGCCCGAATCCCGTTTGGACTTTAAGTGCACCACATACACATCCAGCGTCTTCTCGGGCGTCGCCTGAATGGTCACTTTCAAAAGGTCACGCGAAAAGCTCCACGTCTTGTCGTGCCCGGGAAGCTTCAACTCCAAAAACCGGTGGCTGGTGATCGCCGTGATCGGCTTCTTGCTCATCACCCCGATGTTCTGCCCCACGAAGCTGTTGGTCCGGTCCACCACAACATACTTGTATTTCATGTCATTCAAGTGGGAGCCCAGCATGTTCCGGATCACTGCTTCGTTTTCGACCTCTTCAAAGGCCACCACATCCGCGTTCATCTCCCGGACGCACTGCGCCACCTTCTCCACATTGACCGCGGTCTTGGGTGCAACGCCCTTCATATCCTTGATGTTCGGATTCACGTTCACCGGATCTAAAAACCACTCCATGTTGTAAGTGGCGATCTTGAGCGTCCCATCCTTGTCCTGCGCCATCAGCCCAGACGCCGCCGCCAGTGTCAGGATCAGGCAAAGCGCCGCCCGCAACGCCAGGTTATTCAAGAGCGTTTTCGTGTTCATGACCATGGTTTTAGACTCGATGTGTTAGATGCCGGTTTGCTCGCACCAGATGGCCAGCGCCACCAGGTTGAACAACTGCTGCGTCCGGTCGGTCCGGTTCTGGTGTTCTTCCCAGAGCGCTTCCACCGGTGCCCGCTGGACCCCGATCTTCTCCAGCCTGCCCGAAAGCAGGATATCAGCAAACTCGTCCTTGAGATCCTGCCGGAACCACTGCCCGATGGGCAGCGCAAACCCCTGCTTGGGCCGGGACACCACCTCTGCCGGCATGAACCTCGCCGCCAGCTCCCGTAGAACCCACTTGGTTTGCCCCTGGTGCGAATGGAAGGCCGAAGGCATCCGCCGGGCCATCTTGATCACCCCGGGGTCTAAAAACGGCGCCCGCACCTCCAGCGCGTTGTGCATGCTCGCCCGGTCCACCTTGCGCAGCACATCCCCCGGCAGGTAACGCGCAAAATCCATCCGCTGGCCGTACCCCACCGGGTCCGTGTCCGCCAGCGTCCCTTCCATGAACGCCGGATCAGGCTTGAGCAGCATCGGGTGCCGCTCCGCAAGGTGAGGCGCAAGCGCCCGGATCTGCGTCGGCGAAAACAACTGCCCCATCGACGCATACGCCTCAGGCAATCCCCCCGCCCGCGATGCCTCGATCAACCGCCCCATCTTGTGCCACTTGCTCTTCTCTTGGTACTGCCCGAACATCGGCCTGGGCATCATCTTCAGCAGCCACCCCTTGCTTCTGATTTCCTTCAGCCCCTGGTATCGCTGATACCCGCCGAAAAGCTCATCCCCGCCATCACCAGACAGCAGTGTCTTCACATACTGCCGCGCGCCCTTGGCCACCCAATGAGTCGGCAAAATGGATGCATCGCCGATGGGCTCACCCATCCCGCCGATGATCGATTGCAGGTCCGAGATCGGGTCCAACTCCCCTTCCAGTCGGATCGTCGTGTGCTTGGTCCCCAGCATCTTCGCCGTCGCCTCTGCGGCGGCGGATTCGTCATACTCCGCATCAGGCATGGCCATGCAGAACGTCATCAGTTCCGGCCCGCCCAGCGCCTTCAAATGGGCCTGCGCAAACGTCGCGATGAGTCCCGAATCGATCCCGCCCGACAAAAACGCGCCCACCGGCACATCCGCATCCAGCATCCGTTGAACGGCTTCTTCCAAAGCCTCCTGCGCCGCATCCACCGCGCGAAGCGGATGCTCGAACATATCCCCCGCCTTGGGCTCTCCCCCCGCCAGCGCCGCAGGCAGATACTTTTCGATCTTGACCGGCTTGCCCTCCTCAAACGTCGCCACGCTCCCCGGCTCCAGCTCATACACCCCCTGAAACAGGCTGTGCGAAAGCGTGTAACCCCACCGCAAATACTCCATCATCCCTTCCGGAGACACCCCCAGCGGCGCCATCGACGCCGTCGGCAGCGTCACCGCGCTCACCAGCGAGCCAAACGCCAGCGCCCCCGGCGCCTGCGCATTCCCCCCCAGGTACCGCACAAAAAGCGGTTTCTCCCCCACATAATCCCGGGCCAGCATCAATTTCCGGTTCTTCTCATCCCACACCGCAAACGCAAACATCCCTTCCAGCCGCGTCGCCAGGCCGCTTCCCCATTCCCGGTAGCCGTGCAGCAGCACTTCCGTGTCGCTGTGGTCGCTTTTGAACACATGCCCCTTGGTTTCCAGCAGTTTGCGCAGTGCCCGGTGGTTGTAGATCTCCCCATTGAACACCACGTGCAGACGCCCGCGCACATCGCTCGTCGGCGTCGACATCGGCTGCGCACCCGTCGCCGGGTCCACGATGCTCAGCCTCGCGTGCGCCAGCGCGCACCCCATTGCCAGGATCAATCCCCGGCCATCGGGACCACGCATTGCCACGCGCTCCAGCATCGCCTCCAGCACGGCCCGGTCGATCGGTCCCTGATCAAATCTCGCTATTCCCACAAAACCGCACATGGCCCTAACCCTCCGTGGCAACGGGCAAAATCGCTTCACATAACCCAGCCCCAAAGGGTATCACATTATCAAACAAAGGTTACAATCTGCACCCCGGCGGCGCCGGTTTCCCCAACAATCAGTCCAGGAACGTCAACAGCCATGATCGATCTCAAAGACCTGCGCGAAAACCCCGAAAAATACCTCCAGGCCGCTGCCCAAAAACGCATCGAGGCCGATATCCCGCGCCTCCTTGAGCTCGACAAGCAATACCGTGGCATTCTCACCCAGCAGCAGCAGCTCACCGCGGAAAAAAACCAAGCCAGCAAGCTCATCGGCCCCCTCATGGCCAAGCTCGGCAAAGCCTCCGAGGCCGAAAAAGCCGACATCCAGGCTCAAGTCAAGTCCCTCAAGGAACGCCCCGCGGCCATCAAAGTCCAGGAAGACGTTCTCCAGACCGAGCTCGACGCACTCAAGCCCCGGATCGATGAAATCCTCCTGCGCGTCCCCCAGCCCGCTGATCCCGAAGTCCCCGTCGGCAAGGACGACACCGGCAACGTGGAACTGCGCACCTGGGGCTCCATCCGCAATTTCGACTTCACCCCCAAGGACCACATCACCCTCGGCCACGAACTGGGCCTCTTCGACATCGAGCGAGGCGTAAAGCTCGCCGGCTCCCGCTCCTACTTCCTCCTCGGCGCCGGCGCCATGCTCCACCAGGCCGTCCTTCGCCTGGCCCAGGACATGATGATCAAAAAGGGCTTCACCCTCATGCAGGTGCCCGTCCTCGTGCGCGAGCCCGCCATGCGCGGCACCGGCTACTTCCCCCTGGGGCGTGAGCAAAGCTACGCCGTCACCAACGAAGACCCCGCCGTCTACCTCGTCGGCACCTCTGAAGTCCCCGTCACCGCCTTCCACATGGAAGAAACCCTCGAAGAAAAAGCCCTGCCGCGCCTCTACATCGGCACCAGCCCCTGCTTCCGCCGCGAAGCCGGCACCTACGGCAAAGACACCCAGGGCCTCTACCGCATTCACCAGTTCGACAAGGTCGAGCAGGTCGTCATCTGCAAGAACGACATCGAAGAATCCAAGCGCTGGCACGAAGCCATCCTCGCCAACTCTGAAGAGCTCCTGCAGAGCCTCAACCTCCCCTACCGCGTCGTCCACGTCTGCACCGGCGACCTGGGCCAGGGACAAGCGGCCAAGTACGACATTGAAACCTGGATGCCCTCCCGCAACGCCTACGGCGAAACCCACTCCGCCTCCCGCTTCTACGACTTCCAGGCCCGCCGCCTCAACCTCCGCTACCGCGACGCCCAAAACAAAATCCACTACTGCCACACCCTCAACAACACCGTCGTCGCCAGCCCACGCGTGCTCATCCCCATCATGGAGCTCTACCAGAACGCCGACGGCTCCATCACCGTCCCCCCCGCCCTGCGCCCCTACATGAACGGAATCGAAGTCATCAAAAAAGCCTAAGCGCCTCTCCCGTATCCAAAGTGCTCAAAGCACGGCCCTATGACAGCCCAGGGTAAGCATGTCTGCATGCGCAACCCTGGGTTTTTCATTTATATAAACGCTCTTGCCAATCCTCTTAATCGTCATCAATCCTCTAAATCCCAGTCAAAAATTCCGCTCCTCTCCTGCCTCCCCCTGACCAGACCCCAGCCCCTAGACCCCAGACCCCATCCTCACCTCCATCATGTACGGCCGCTCCGTAAACGGCACCTTCGTAAACCCCAGCCGCTCATACATGATCATGTGATCCGTGCACCCAAACCCCGCCGTCGTCCGCACCCTGGCGCACCTCTGCGCCACGGCCGTCTTCAATGCCCTCCGGATCAAAAACCCCGCCAGCCCCGCGTTTTGATACTGCCTCCCCACCACCAGCAAGCGGATGGACGCCACATGCTCCGCCCCCGGCTTGCCGTCGGCCATCTCCAGCGTTTCCAGGAACATCAGCAGCCCCGCCAGCCATTGCCCGTCGGTGGTCGCGCCGATAAGCACCGGAATCTTCCCCGGCCCCATCTCCGCCGCGTCCTTCCAGGCCTTCTCCGGTTCGCTCCCAAGCAGCTCAGTTGCTTCAACGGGAAAAGTATCTGGATAAAAATAAGTTGCAAAAACGTGGTTGGGTATCATGATTCAAGCAGTATAAAGTCTATGCAGGTAAAGACTTTTCCCCGAAATCCTCGCCCTGCCCGCCTTTACGCCTACACTGCTTGACAGCAAGCCCGCTTCCAACCTTAAACTATTGATGTCTGCCCCCCACAAAGCCCACACCTGTCACCTCAGGTCATCCGGGCGTTCACGGAGGCCCGGCTAAAAACCACGCCGGGCAAGCAAGCATGCCTCAAAAGCCCGAAGACCAAGACTTGGAGCAGGAGTACGATCCAGACGAGGACACTGAGCAATCCGGCGTGCTCTCGGTTGCCATGGATGTCCGCAGGGAGCCGGAGCTCATCCCCGTCCCCGCCCCCCGCAAGGTCCCCATCGCGCTTCAGGCCCGGCTCTATTTCGGCTCCACCATGATCCAGGGCGCATGGGCCTTCCTGGCCGTCTCCATGCTCTTCATCTGGTATTGGCTCCCGTACACCGACCTCACCGGCTGGTACCACTTTGGCCCCGCGGTCAAAACAGTCATCGTCTCCGGCGAAGTCAAACGCGTTGAAAACCTCACCGGCTTCAAAACCAAGCGCGGCGACGACATCCTGGAACTCAACAAAATCACCTACACCTACAACGGCGCCAAAGGCACCCCTGAGGAAAAATCCACTTACGAAACCTCCGCCTACACTCCAGAAACCCTGAACCCCGGCGACACCGTCAACACCGTTGAATACCTGCCAAACGCCCCGCACATCGCCCGCGCCACCGGCATGCTCAACAAGCCTTATGGCCCCAGCAAAGCCATCATCGGCCTGGTCCCCGCGTTTTGCCTCATCGTCATCGTGTTCTACATGCTTGCCGCGTTTAAGCACTTGCGCCTGCTCTCCCACGGCCAGGTCGCCCTCGCCCAGGTCAAGCACACCGAAGAGGTGATGAACAAACAAACCAAGACCATGCAGCACCGGTTCACCGTCCAGTTCATCGCCCAGGACGGCAAGCGGTACAAAGCCCGCTGCTTCAGCACCCGTGAAGACGTTGATAACCCCGACGCCCTCCCCATCCTCTACCGCCCCGCCAACCCCGGCCGCAGCGCCTCCATGCTCGACGCCCTTCCCGGCCACCCCACCCTCACCCCCGCCGGCCAGTTCAAAGACTCCGGCAACGGCATCTTCTACCTCATCATGCCCCTGCTGGCCTTCCTCGCCAACCTCATCGCCGGCGCCTGGGCCCTCTCCCAGTAAACCTCCCTCTTCGACTGGTCCCCTTCTTCAGGGACCTGTCCCCTCCCGTTGCGCCCCTGCCCCTCTCATCACTTCACCATTTCAAATTTAAACTCCCACTTCATAATCCAAAAACCAAACCCCATCCCTGAGCACCTTCCGCCCCGCCTTCACCTCCACCCGCCGCTTAAACAGCGGACCATCCACCACCACCGTGTGAAACTCCCCGTTCTCCCCGCACGCATCGATCCCTTTGCTTTCCAGCTCCTGCGCCAGTTCCGGCGTCAGCGTCCTTCCCAGATACGCATCCCCCATCACCGCATCGCGCGTGGCGACCAACTTCACCTCATACCCCAACCCCAGCACTTCCCCCACCAGCGCCCGCCGGCCTTCCTGCCAGATCGGTAGCACCGCGGTCATCCCCGCCGCCGCGCACACCTTCTCTTCCCATTCCCGGTGCGCCTGCACATCGATATCGCCAAACACCCCCGCCGTGGCCCCCAGAGCGCGCGCCTCCTTGAGCACATCCACAAATCCGCGCTCATACTCCGCCCACGACACCGCACGCGTGAGCAATTCAAACCCCATCGCCTGGGCCTGCGCATCAATCACCCGCCTGTGTAGCCCATGCGACCTGGACCGCTCTCCCCCTTCAATGAACATCGTCACCAGGCACGCCACCCGCGCCCCGGCATTCACCGCCCTGTGCAGCGCCAGGCACCCGTCCTTGCCACCCGACCACGATGCGGCGATCGCAACATCTTTCATCTCAATTTCTTCCTTCATCCCAAAACCGAACCTCCAGATAATCTTCCACACTTTCTAACACCTTAACGCCACATCCGCTCTTTCCCTCTCCCTTTGGGAGAAAGCTGGGGTGAGGGCCGTCTTCGAATGCCTTCAACACCCCCACCAACAATTCCGCTCCCTCTTCACCCGAAACCCGTAACCCCAAACCCGAACCCCGAAAAGGCCGCAGGCCTCTTCCTCTACTCCCCTCAAACCCCCTGCTGTATAACAATACCCATGCTCCAACCCGACGAACTGAAATCCGACCGCCCCCTCCTCTGGTCCACCGGCACCGGCACGCAGGTCTGGGCCATGTTCCAGGCGGCCATCACCGGCGATCTCCCCGCCATGCAAACGCTCGTCGCCGCCACCCCCGGCCTGGTCCGCTGCCACTACGCCTACCGCACGCCGCTCTACTTCGCCGTTCGCGAAAACCAGCTCGCCATCGTCCAATTCCTCCTCGACCGCCTCACCGATCCGCTCGCCCTCGCCGTCAACGATTCCCTGCTGGACATCGCCCGCGACCGCGGCCACACCCGGCTCCTTGAATACCTCCAAGCCAGGCTCGCCCAAACCCAGCACGCCTCCCCCGAAGCGGCCCCCGTCTCCAAGGCCATCCGCGATCACGACCTCCCCCAGCTCAAAACCTTGCTTGATCAAAACCCAGCCCTGCTTCACACCGCTGACTTCACCGGCAATCAGCCCCTCCACTGGGCCACCATGACCCGCTGGCCCGACATGATCGATGAACTCCTCGCCCGCGGAGCGGACATCAACGCCCGCCGCCCCGACGGCGCACGCCCCCTTCAGCTCACCAACGGCGACTACCACCACCGCGGCTGGCGCGATGTCCCCAAAGACCACCCGCACACGCCCCAGGCCATCCTCGCCCATCTCCTGGCCAAAGGCGCTTATTACGACATCTGCACCGCCTGCCAGCAGGGCGATCTCGCCCGCGTCACTCAGCTCCTTTCCCAGGACCCTTCCTTAGCCAACAAGCCCGATCCTTACATCACCTACTACGCCGGCTCCGGCACGCCCCTCACCAACGCCGCCGGCAAAGGCAACCTCCCCATCGTCCGCCTCCTCCTCCAGCACGGAGCGGACCCCAACCTCCCCGAAGAAGGCATCGCCCCCCAAGGCGGCGCCCTCTACGCCGCCGCCACCGCAGGCCACTACGACGTCGCTAAGCTCCTCCTCGAACACGGCGCATTCCCCAATCCCCCCGTCGAAAGCTCCGCCGACGCCATCTCCCGCGCACTCCACCGAAACGACCAACCCATGGTCACCCTCCTCTGCTCCTTCGGCGGCGCCCGCTCGCTCGACATCCTCACCTACGACGGCGACACCCGAACCATCGCCGCCATCCTCCACGCCAACCCCGCTCTCGCCTCCGGGCCCGATGCCCCCAACGCCCTCTCCAACGCCGCCGAACACGGCCACGAATCCCTCATCCGCCTCCTCCTCAAATACAACCCCACCCTCGCCTCGCGCATCGGCCTCTTCGCCAAAACCCGCGCCCTCACCCAGCACCTCTTCGACCGCGGCATGAACCCCAACCACCGCGAGTGGCTGCTCATCACCCCCCTCCACCAGTTCGCCCGAAACAACAAACCCTACGAAGCCGCCTTCTTCCTCGACCAGGGCGCATCCCTCGACGCCCGCGACGAAGACCTCTCCTCCACCCCCCTCGCCTGGGCCGCGAAATTCAACCGCCCCCGCATGGTCGAACTCCTCCTCCGCCGAGGCGCAAAACCCTCCCTCCCCTCCGACCCCGCCTGGGCCACCCCGCTCGCCTGGGCCACCCGCCGCGGCCACACCCAGATCGTCGATCTCCTCACCCATTTCGAAAACCACGCCACCCTCCCGCCCCGCCCCCTCTCCCAATACGACCAACTCGCCCAGGACCTCATCTCCGGCTACCAGACCGGCGACCAATCCGCCCTCGACCGCCTCACCTCCCACTACCAGCCTCGTCACACCAACTCCCGCGATAATCTCCGCGCCCACATCAACAACTGCCTCGACCTCGCCTCCGACCCCGCCGCCCCTTCCCTCTCCATCGACTCTGCCCGTCACTACATCGCCCGCACCCACGGTTTCCACGACTGGTCCGACCTCACACAAACCACAACCTGCTAATCATCCGCTGCAACCGATCCGCGGATCCTCTCCGGGGACTGGCACCTTTCTTCAGGGGCCTGTCCCCCTTCCCGCTGGACGACCGATATTTTAACTTCCCCCAGTAGCACGCATACCCGAAACCGTGCTGTGTCCAGGCCACGCGCCAACAACAAATCCCTCACCACCCACCACACCAAAAAACCGTTAGCCCGACGTGCAAACGAGGGTATTCGGGCGCCAGCCCGACCTCCCACCAACCCCACAAAAAATTCACCCGCCCACCGCTAAACCCGGAGTGCTGAAAGCACGGCCCTATTACAGCCCAGGGCAAGCGTGTACACACGTGCAGCCCTGGGTACACCCTCTATCGAACCTCCTCTTTTTCATCACCCTCGACGGGTGATGAAAAACCTCCCCGCGACACACATCTCATCCACACATCAACTCACGTATTAAATCCTAATCACCCGCTGTACCGTCCTCTCTCTTCCTTTCCCCTTTCCACAAAAAAAAGCCGGTCGCCCAACGGCGACCGGCCCTTATTCAACAACAAACAAAAAACCTCAACCAGCCAGCATACCTTTGACCATTTCGCGTTCGCTGGTCAGTTCATCGTTGGTGATCTTGATCTTGGCCTTCGCCAGATCGTTCATCTCGTAAGACTTGATCACTTCAAAGCTGCCTGCGGTCGTGGTCTTCACAGGCACGCCCGCCCACACGCCAGGGGTGAACCCATAGGACCCATCGGATTCCACCGCCAGCGAGTGGATCTTGCCGGGGGTGTTCAGGTCGCGCACATGGTCCACCAGCGCGTTAGCGGCGCTGGCTGCGGAGCTCAGCCCGCGCGCCGCGATGATCGCCGCGCCGCGCTTGCCCACGGTTTCCAGGTACGTCGTGGAGAGCCACGTCGGGTCGTTGATCACGCTCGACACCGGCTTGCCGGCGATCTTCGCGTTGGTGAAGTCGGCGAACATCGTCGGGCTGTGGTTGCCGTAGATGAAGATTTCCGAAACGTCCGTCACCGGCACGCCGGCCTTCTGGGCCAGTTGAGTCTGCGCACGGTTCTGGTCCAGCCGAACCATCGCGGTGAACCGGCTCTTGGCCAGCCGCTTGGCCTGGTTCGCGGCGATCATGCAGTTCGTATTCGCGGGGTTGCCCACCACGCACACGCGCGCATCGTCCGCGGCCACTTCATCGATCACTTTGCCCTGGCCAACGAAAATCTTGCCGTTGTCGCTGAGCAGTTCCGCGCGTTCCATCCCAGGCCCGCGGGGCTTGGAGCCCACCAGCAGCGCCCAGTTCACATCCTTGAACCCAACCTTCGGATCGCTGGTGAGCACCAGGCCCGACAAAAGCGGGAACGCGCAGTCATCCAGTTCCATCGCCACGCCCGAAAGCGCCTGCATCGCCTTCTCAAAGGGCACTTCGATCAACTGCAGAATCACCGGCTGATCCGCGCCAAACATCGCACCCGACGCGATGCGGAACAACAGGCTGTAACCAATCTGGCCCGCCGCGCCAGTCACTGCCACTCGGATAGGTTTCTTCATGACATCAAACTCCATCGTGAGAAAAAGGACCCTCGGTGCGAACGCCCAAATGGGCACAGCCCCAAAACCGAACACCAGCGGCCAAAGGGCAGCCCGAAATGATCCTCGAACGGGAAAAAGCTGTCAAAACATGGATTGAAATCAACAAGGTGCGTTTTGCGGTCAAACCAAAGGTGAGACGACCATGCCTTAATGACTGACTCGGTCTTCTCGCCCGAATATCGGCTTGTGACGGAAAAACTACTCGAAATGAGGAAGCGGGCCGGGCTTACGCAACATGAATTGGCCAAGAAGTTAAATCGAGAGTTGTCGTTTGTGAGGCGAGTGGATTTGGTGGAGTTTGCTTGGATTTGCCAGGCATGCCGAACAGACCCCTCGCTAGAATCATCCGCCATATTTCAAGCAATAACTCTAAAAAAC
Source organism: uncultured Phycisphaeraceae bacterium (assembly GCA_964542875.1). Lineage (GTDB taxonomy): Bacteria > Planctomycetota > Phycisphaerae > Phycisphaerales > Phycisphaeraceae > CAZGOM01. The sequence goes on along the minus strand of CAZIWA010000057.1, from coordinate 13,598 downwards.
CATAACTTTCCTTCATAACCTGCATTAAATCAAGTGTTTACGCAATAGACGACATACAACATCTGACTTGATGTATCAAGAAATTTTTGTTAGATTGACAAAAAATTACTTGACTAGGGTGACTATGCCTGCTTCTCTTGCACCAACTCTTGAATTGGCAACGGATTTGTGGGCTTCTGGCCCTCAGTCACTTCAAGCTTCCTTGCTTGTCAAAGAGACTTCCGTGATTGATTTATGCTGTGGAATGGGAGGCCTTTCTCTCGCGGCAAAACGTCTAGGCATGGAAATTTTAGCAGGAATTGACCTAAACTCGAAAGCACTTAAGACATTCTCAAAAAATTTCCCTCAAGCAGCAGCAATTGAGGCAAGCGTTGGCACACGACCCGTAATTGAACATTGCCAGCGATTGATTACGCAAAAAAAAGGCCCTACTTCAAATACCCTAATTGTTTCCGGACCTCCATGTCAAGGATTTTCCGTAGCTGGACCACGAAATCCTAATGACATCCGAAATCAGATATTAGTCAAAGTAGCAAAAGTTATCTCCGAACTTCAACCTACATGCGCGCTCATTGAAAATGTATCTACCATTTTATCCGAGCCACATAAAGACAGATTAGATAAATTCAAATCAGTATTAAATGAAGGTGGATTTAAGGTAGTGGACGTGCTCTTGAATTCTTCAGAATTTGGGGTTCCTCAGCGGCGGAAAAGAGCGTTTTTCCTTATCACTAAAGAACATATCGATAGAAATGATGTTATAAACAGACTGGAATTTTACAAATGCCCTATGATTGGCGCTGAGAAAGCACTACTAGGACTTCCTGCGGCAAAAATTAGACCAATTAAATATGACGATGAGGATGACCGTGGTCCTATATTCAATCATTTTGCTATGCGGCACTCACAAAAAGTGATGGATAAAATTTCAAAAATTTCCCCAGGAAGTGGCCCGATGTCCTATCGACGCCTACATCCCCTGCGCCCATCTAATACGTTATTCTCTGGCCATAGAGCCCCGCCCGCACATTTTAAAGAATCGCGAAGTATTACCGTTCGAGAAGCAGCACGATTACAAGGATTTCCGGACAATTTTCGCATTTTTGGACCATTCGGCAGCCAAATGGAGCAAGTTACAAATGCCGTCCCCCCTCCTTTGGGAATGGCGGTTCTGAGCACCCTGCTATCTTTTGTCATGCCAAATATAAATCAAAATGACTAATTCAACTCCAACATTATCGGAGCAAATACGCAGATCTGAGAAAACTCAGGCACCTGTGGAAACAGTTTTAGCCACAGATCAACGGGTACTTGCCCGAATTACTGACGGCATATATCGCAGGCCTGCTTCTGCGCTGCGTGAGCTGATTTCCAATGCTTACGACGCAGATGCAACTGAAGTAATAATCCATACAGATGCCCCACGGTTTAATCAAATCTCTGTTCGCGATAATGGGCACGGACTAACACCAGAAATATTAGATCATCTGATAAAGCACATTGGCGGAAGTGCCAAGCGTACCGAAGAAGGAAAGACTCTGGGGGTAACGTCGCCCCGTGATGAGAATTTCAGCCCTGGCGGACGCCAGCTTATCGGTAAAATGGGGATTGGCCTTTTCTCAGTAGCACAGTTTACTCATCATTTTTTAATCATTACCAAGACAAAAAGTGATCCTTTTCGTTCAATCGCTGATATAACATTAGGAGCTACAGCTGTAAAACATGCTGAAGCCAATTCTAATAAGAATATTAAAAATTCCGAGTTTGTTGCTGGTCACGCAAGAATTTGGCGGGAACGTGCTGTTGATGTGGAATCACACGGCACAGAAATAAAGCTTCTTGATTTATTACGAAGAACAAAAGCAGAATTGGCAAGCGACGATCAATGGTCAAGAATCGAATATGAAGAATTAGATCCAGACATAATTAAGACACCACCGCCTAAATTTCACATTGGAAGAATGAGCCCGAGTGATATTAACGATCTAATCACTCAACCTAATTTGCCTTGGGACGAAAAAGATACTCCAGAACAAAAATTTTCTCGACTTGTTAACGCAATTCGCGAATCAGCATCAACGGATTCCGACTCGGTTGATATAGATTTACTTTGTGATCGATATTTACAAACAATCTGGACTCTTTCGCTTTCATGTCCATTAAAATATCAAGATGGCCATCCATTCGACTTGACACCAACCGACGATGTATTTTTTTTCGAGCTTGAAAATAAGAAAAGAGGTCAAGCAAAACGCATTGCAGATATAGCCTCAACACAATCTATAAGAGAAAAATTTAATCTTAAGAGCCCTAATGGATGTTTAGATGGAAAATTTTCAATTAAATTTGATGGCGTTGAGCTTTCCCGCCCAATTCTGTTTAAAAGCTTGCCGAAAACAAAAACAGCAGTTAAAACACCGATGTTATTTATCGGGCGAGATATTCAGAAATTTAGCGGTAAACCCATTGAGCTTAGTGGTGGCACGCTTAGTTTTGAAGCATACCTTTTTTGGGCTCCTAAAATAATTCCAAAGCAGCATCAAGGCGTTATTCTCCGGGTTGGCAATGCTTCGGGCGAATTGTTTGATCGCACTTTTATGGGATACCAAGTATCTGAACAAACACGAACTCGTCAAATTACAGCAGAAATATTTGTACGCGAAGGGTTAGACGCTGCAATAAATATTGACCGAGAATCATTTAACTATGCCCACCCCCACTACCAATATATTGTTAAATGGCTTCACTCAGCGTTGCGTCAATTAGCTAATAGGCATAAAGAAATCGGCAAGAAGATTCGTTCAGAACGTGTAACATCTGAACGACAGCAAGCACGCGCCCGAATAGAAGAAAAAGTGGAAACTTCCTTGATTGCCCATGGCATAGAAGATGTGCCTGAAATTATATTTAATGAGCCAGAAAATATTGAGGAAACAAAAAAATTACGAAATGAAGGCGCGGTTGTTTTCAGTCGTATGGCAGTAACTCCTAGTGACTTGAGAACGGAGAGAGCACCATCTGAAGATCGTCGGCAGAAAGCACAAATAAAAGTTGAGGCGATTACGCAATTACTGGCAGGAATGGGCATATTGGAAAAACTTTCATATGAGGAACAAGAAAAGCTCGTTCATGACATTTTCGAGATTATCTTGATGGAACTTTAACTGATATGGACCCACAAGATTCTGATTTTGTTGATGACATTGTCGATGACAAGCTGTCACAGCACATTGATCCACCGCGCAAAACCTTTCTCCCTTGGCATAGGGTTCGGAAAGAGTTTATTCGACGCAATCAATGGAACTTTCTTGCTAAAAAAATGGCGGAAAGGCATTGGAAGACACTCGACAAGGCCCAAGCCCTCGAATCGGTTAGTTCCGATGATTCTGAGGCGGCAACACCGTCTATTACTGCAAAAGCGATAACATTCGAACGGCCCCTAAAGTGCCTAGTAATTCCTGGGGAAGATCTCCTAGATATTAGAGCACTTTGGAGAGACACGAAAGATATAGGATGTCATATTAGATATCTGGGATTTAACGAATCCCATAGCTCTTCAATGGCGGGTACGCGATTACATGTGGCAAACAATATGGTCACATCACTACCAAGAATTGCCGCGGATTCTTACGTCACTCATGACAGTTTCGAATCCATCGCCAAAACCACATCGAGAGCCTATAAATATTTAAAAGATTACGGCCCATACCACATTGTTAATCTTGATTTTTGCGGATCAATTTATCCAAGCCAAAATAGCAGCAGCTCTAATTTTCTCACAGCCATACATCAATTATTGACTTATCAATTCTCCGAGCAGCGTACGCAGTGGCTTCTGCTTATCACTACCGAAGCAGAGCCGGCTATTACGGATATTTCGGCTATGAACAAGCTTTGCGGCGCTACCACAAATAATTTAAAAGTACATGCTGATTTTGAAGGCGAGCTTTCTAAACTATTCCCCGATAATACTATTGACACTCAACAGACAATAAAACTGTCCGACTTAAGCCCGGAACACTTAATTACTTTATTTGGAGTTGCATTTGGGAAATGGCTCCTTCACCTTTGTTATGCAGGTCAGCCTAAATGGGCTTTACATATGCGGCGAAGCTATCGCTATGCAATAAACCCTGAAAAGGGCGCTATAATGCTATCCCTTGCCTTTGAATTACACCCAATAATTCAACCTCCAGTTGACGCTACCGGCAATTCAAATGCTCAGGTAATCCCCAAGAATTCCCCAAGCGAGGTTGATTGCGCTTTATGCTTGTTGAAGCGAATTTCTGACATTCGCGATGTCGATGCTTTCTTGAACGAGAATACTTTGGAAAGAGAGTCTCTTTTAAACTCTCACGCAACACTCCTTCATGACGCTGGTTACGACAAAGAGGCATATATCGACTGGGTAAAAAATGGAGAAAAGTAAAACCAATATTGAATTGACACAAACCGATTGCAACATGTGCGCGGCTAAATGATGGAGTTTATCGCATCATGGATAGCATTTCACCCGAAGCACGACGACGCAATATGCAAATGATCAGGTCCAAGGGGACGAAACCTGAGATAGTAGTTCGGTGCATTTGCAAGAAGATAGGAGTAATTCATTCTTCAAATTCCTCATCTTTATATGGCAAGCCAGATATTATATTTAGAAAAATAAAATGCGCCATTTTCGTCCACGGATGTTTTTGGCATAGACATGAATGTCCGGCTGGCATAAGGGTTCCAAAATCAAATATAATATATTGGGACGAAAAGTTTAAACGAAACATTATTAGAGATAAAAAAGTCTTACGAACCTTACGAAAAGAAGGATGGAGAGCTTTAGTTATTTGGGAATGTGAATTAAAAAAACCTGGCTTAATAGAGAAGAGGATTTCTTCTTTTTTAAATCAAACAGGAAAATTTAAATTGAGAAAGAAAAAAATTAGTTGAGTGTATCTAATATTTCAAAGTAACGAGAAAATTCCCGATCTTTATACGCTGTCAACACGACTCGAACTTTCAGATCATTACCAGCAAAGCCACAGGTGAGATTTGAACTCACGACCTGCGGTTTACAAAACCGCTGCACTACCCCTGTGCTACTGTGGCGAGACCACCAATTTTACCCACTTTTCCCCATACAACAACCCACCCACATTCGCCGAATCTTGTAGGGTGGCGCCGAGTCCGCGAGGCCCACCACCCCGGCTGCCAGACCCCAAAATCAAGACCAAACCAATCCAGCCCCGTCCTCACGGGAATCCGATTTCCGCTTCCGTTTCCACCTCTTCGACACGGAACCCCGGACGCGGGACACGCGACCTCGCCTTACAGCGGCGTAGCCGGATTCCACAGGTAACGCCAAATCCGCACGCCCGACTGCGTAAAATGCTTCATCGGCGTCACGTGCCCATCCATGTAAAGCACGTTCGCCGTCTTCCCCGGGTGACGAAATGCGTGCATCGCCTGCGCATATTGCGTGGGGTATCCCGGGCCGTAGCTGTCCATGTTATCCATGAAGTAAGCGTAATAAGCCCCGCCATCCATCAGGATCGCCGCGCTGGAGGGCGTTGTGTGCGTCATCGGATTGGTAGGCGTCGACACCACCGCGTTCCAGTTGTCCGCCAGCACCTCCGGCCCCTTGTTCCAACCCTTGCGATGTTTGCCATAAAAATAGGCGGAAACGGACCAGTTGTACTGATACGACGACTTCCCATAATTCATGTTCTGCCACCGGCAGTGCTGCGCCGCGACACCATAAATGTATTCGCTCGTCGGCTCCCCGTCGTAGGGCTTCTCCGCAGGGTCGGCGAAAACCTTCCAGTTCCTGACATTGGGATAAACCGACATGTACGAATAGTGCGTCCATTGCGACGCCCCGCCTACAAACTCGCCCTCGCCCAGCGCGTCCACAAAACCGTTTGGAATCGTGCCGGAATGGCTCGCCGGCATGTAATCACGAAATGCGTCGGCGTAATTCTGAAACGCCTGCCCGATCTGCCTTTGATTCGCCGAGCACTGCAGTGCCCTGGCTGATTCCCGCGCGCCCCCCAGCGCCGGCAGCATCAGCGAAAGCAGCACGGCGATGATCGAAATCACCACCAGCAACTCAATCAGCGTAAACCCACAAGCTCTGCGCATGTCTCTCAAGCTTCACCTCTTCCAGGGGACTGAAACTAAATCACTGTTAACTGAAATGACACGCTACTCTACCGGCTCTCCAACAGGATGAAAACCCCCAATTCACCGGTTTTCACTCAATTTATGCGAGACAATCCGCCGCACCGGCCATCATTTTCACTGAATATCCAACCCCTGTACCCCTTGGCCAATAGCAATTTGAACGAAAGTCCCTCACGCAGTGGGTTTGCCGGAAAACCACGTGAAGCCAAGCCGGCCACTCAAGATTTGGATATTGAAAGGGAGCACATGCCTGGGATGCTCTAGACTTTCTCAAAGCCCCCGACAACCCGAAAACCCGATACCCCGGGCACATGTCCCTTCATTGTTTCAGAGGCAATTGCCCATACGCAAAACCCCTGATCATTCATCGGCATTCATCAAACCAAAACCCAAACCCGCAACAATTCTCCACCGGCGTAATTCCCCCTGTCCTGATCGCCCGCAGAGCGATACACTCTCGATATCAGGACGGCTTCTGCGTTTCCGTCCCCTGTTTTGCCCATCCGGGGATGTTGAGGCCAAAAAGCCTGTGTTCCTTTCTCGACCGCCGCAAGCCTGGAGCCCGCCATGAAGGTCACCGCGTTTGAACTCCAACTCTGGGAAAAGCTCCTCCTCAAGCACAAGCTCCTTTCAAAGCCGCAGATCGACGCCTCCGTCGTCGCCTGGCGCGCCCAGCCCGCCACCTCCACGGTCACGCTCGCCCAGATGTTCGAAAAGCAAGGCGTAAAACCCAACCACACCAAGCAACTGGCCGACCATATCAAGCAAGCCCACGCCCTGGCCATCCAGCAGCAGTCCGCCGCCAAACAGCCCCCCGCAACACCCCAGGCCAGGCCCGCAACCCCCGTCGCTCCCGCGCCCGCAGCCACCAGCACATCCGCTTCCCTCGACGGCATCTCCGACGCCGACCTCTCCATCGAAGGGCTTGATCTCCCCGCCGACGCCCAGCCCGTCCCCCCCAAGCCCCTTCGCAAGGACGACCCCGTCCTGGCCCCCAAGTTCGCCGGCAACGACGACCTCATGCCCAACGAAAATGAAAACGTCCGCTGGACGCCTTCCGAAGCCGAATGGGTCGACGAAATCAAAACCGAAGGCGGCCCCAAAAAGTCCGACATCCAGCAAATCGACCTCGCAGAAGAACCCGAAGACCCCGCCAAGCCGCGCCCAAAAATCTTCAAGCAGGACGACGCCAAAGAGTGGTACGGCGCCATCGGCGGCATCCTCAACTCCGCCGGCGAGAAAAAATCCAACGACATCCCCATCCTCGACTTCGACGGCACACTCGAAGAACCCGGCAAGTCACCCGAAAACAAGCCCAAGATCACCCACTCCACCCCCAGCATCGGCGTCCCCGCCGCCAAAGCCCCGCCCGAAATCAAAAAAGGCCATTGACCACGGCATACATTCTCCGTGATGCTGCGTGCCACTGGTCGGCTTGCTTGCCCGCCGTGTCTCGGTGGACCTTCAAAACGCGTGAAATCAACGTTCGCTCACCCAGCCTCATCAGCACTTTTCATAAATCCACACCCTGCCTTCTTCAAAATCTAACACTCTGCGCTTATTACCCCAGCGCATGTCTCCACCTGCTGACGCTCCCACGTCCAACGATCCCCAATGGCTTCATTACTGCTCCAAGTGCAGCTACATCCTGCATGGCGGGCTTCCCCTGCGCCCCTGCCCCGAATGTGGATCAACCCAATCCACACAAATCCAGCGGCAGGACTACATCCAAAACGATCAAACCCGCCGCTTCTGGATCGGCCACGGCCTGCTTCTGATTCAAATCGCCCTCACCTTTGAGCTCGCCATCGCTGCGCTGAAAATCATCTTCACCGTTGCCGGACTGGGCGGCCCCGCCCAGCTTGTGGGCATCTGTTCCTTAAGCATCTGGTTCCTCCTCATCGCCTTGGGCACCCTCGCGCTTTATTACGGCATCACCCGGGTGTACACCACGGGGCATTGCGTTTTCTTCCGCTCGCTTCTCATGGCGGCCTTCAGCGCCCTGGCCACGCTCAGCGCCCTTCAGTTCCTAAGCATCTTCTCTTCTTACTTTGGCTCTCATGTCCGGTCGTTCATGCTGCTTGATCTTCAAGCCCTTCCCCCGTTCCTCGGCTTCCTGGTCGCCGGCTTCACCACCATCGCCTTCATGCTGCACGGCGTAAAGCTGGCTCACATGCATTTAGGCATCCCGCTTCGCGCCAGCCGCATCTTGCTGCTGCAAATCACCTGGGGCGTGCTTTGCGTCCTCTCCATCGCCACGCTCAAGCCCGTCTACAGCACCTGGAATCCCAGGATCGCCCCCATCTCGTTTAATCAGGGCCAGCCCATCCCTCCTGCCATGGTGGCCAATCCCCCGCGTGTGATTTACGGAATCGGTTCCTGCCGGGTCCAAAACGCCCACAAGTTCAATCGGCTGCTGCGCGTCGACGCCGGCCCCACATTCTGGGCGGAGCTCATCGCCACTGGCGTCTATCACACAATGGTGGACTTGCGCCTCTCCTCATCTTCCCTTGGTACTTCGGCTTATTTGTCTCGCCCACGTCTCTCACGCGAGGTGGACATCTCCTTTAATGAGGCCCGATTCATCTGGTTCAAGTATTACGCCCCGCCCGCCGCCGGGGCAGCGGTTCCCCCTCCCCCCTCCTGGGCCATCGACATTCTCTGGCTTGATCTCCTCTGGGTCTTCCTGGGCGGCGTCTTGTCGTTCTACTTCGCCATCGCCCTCTGGTTCACTGTCCGGGATCTGCGCCGGGTGTTTAACAAAGTCATCCCTTAACCACCCTGACAGACTGTCACGATGGCAGTCCACCCGCCCTCCCCACCCCGGGTCTGTCACGATGGCATGCCCCTTGGCAGGCAAATGATCACCGTTCACACAACACCGTAACTCATTGATATCACGCGGGTAAACCCCACATCCGACAGCCCGCTCCCGCCCAGCCTGTTTTTTGGTATCCCAGTTGCATGTTGTTTCATCCGAGAAACGCCTCGTAAGCGCGACGGATGTCATCGCGTCCTGCGGGGCAATACAGAATTCACCCCCTTCTATATAGGTGGAGGCAGCGTTTATGGCAGTCAAAGAACTGGCCTTTGAAGCAGACGCAAGGGCAAGCCTGCTCGCAGGCGTCGAAAAGCTCGCAGCAGCCGTCAAGAGCACCCTTGGTCCCCGTGGCCGTAACGCCGTTTTGGACAAGTCCTGGGGCGGTCCTACCGTCACCAAGGACGGCGTCAGCGTCGCGGAAGAAATCGAACTTTCGTCCAAATTTGAAAATGTTGGCGCGCAGCTTGTAAAAGAAGCCGCCAGCAAGACTTCCGACAAAGCCGGCGACGGTACCACCACCTCCACGGTGCTGGCCGAAGCCCTCTTTAAGGAAGGCCTCCGCCAGATCACCGCTGGGCACGACGCAAACGCCGTCGTCCGTGGCATGCGCAAGGCTGTCGAAAAGGTCGTTGCCGAAATCGAAAAGCTCGCCAAGCCCATCTCCGGCAAGGCCGACATCGCTTCCGTCGCCACCATCTCCGGCAACAACGACCCCTCCATCGGCAAGATCATGGCCGATGCGTTCGATAAGGTCGGCAAAGACGGCGTCATCACTGTTGAAGAATCCAAGACGCTCGAAACCTACGTCGACGTCGTGGAAGGCATGCAGTTTGACCGCGGCTACCTCTCCCCCAACTTCGTCACCAACGTCGACAAAATGACCGTTGAGTTCGACAAAGTCCTGGTCCTGATCTTCGAAGACAAGATCAGCTCCATCCAAAAGCTTGTCCCCCTGCTTGAAAAAGTCCAGGCGGCCAAGAAGCCCCTCCTCATCATCGCCGAAGACATCGAAGGTGAAGCACTCTCCACCCTCGTCGTCAACAAGCTGCGCGGCGTGCTCAACGTCTGCGCCGTCAAGGCCCCTGGCTATGGCGACCGCCGCAAGGCCATGCTTGAAGACATCGCCGTCCTCACCGGCGCTCAGCCGATCATGAAGGACCTGGGCATCGAGCTCGACCGCGTGGAGATCGAACAGCTCGGTCTGGCCAAAAAGGTCACCATCGACGCTGAAAACACCACCATCGTCGAAGGCGCCGGTTCCTCCAAGGACATCCAGGCCCGGATCGAACAGATCCGCCGCGAAATCGAAGTCACCACTTCCGACTACGACCGCGAAAAGCTTCAGGAACGCCTCGCCAAGCTGGCCGGCGGCGTCGCCCAGATCCGCGTCGGCGCAGCCTCCGAAGCCGAGCTCAAGGAAAAGAAAGCACGCGTCGAAGACGCCCTCCACGCCACCCGCGCTGCCGTCTCTGAAGGCATCGTCCCCGGCGGCGGCGTCTCCTTCATCCGTGCGGCCGCAGCCATCAAGAACTTCAAGATCGACAACCAGGATGAGCAAGCCGGCATCCGCGTCGTTCTTCAGGCCCTGACTGTCCCCCTCCAGACCATCGCTGACAACGCGGGCGAAAAAGGCACCGTCGTCGTCCGCAAGGTCGCCGAAGGCAAGGGCAGCTTCGGCTTCGACGCACTCGCGCTCGAATACGGCGATATGCTCGAAAAGGGCATCATCACCCCCGCCAAGGTCGACCGTACGGCCCTCCAAAACGCCGTCAGCGTCGCCACCCTGCTCCTGACCACCGACTGCATCATCACCGAAAAACCCGCAGATAAAGACTCTGCTGGCGGCCCCCCTGGCGGCGGCATGGGTGGTGGTATGGGCGGAATGGGTGGCATGGGCGGTATGGGAGGCATGGGTGGAATGGGTGGCATGGGCGGGATGATGTAATCCCGGCTCCAAAGCCAGCCGTTTCACACCTGACTCACTCTTTTCAAACTGTTAAACCAACAAAAACATTCGCGACGGAGATTCACCAATGGCAAATTTCAAGCCCATCGAAGACCGGGTCATCATCAAGCCCAACGAAGCTGAAGACAAGACCAAGTCCGGCATCTATCTGCCCGAAGCCGCCAAGGAAAAACCGATGATCGGCAAGATCATCGCCGCCGGCCCCGGCAAGCTCAACGACAAGGGCGTCCGCACCCCCCTGTCCGTCAAGAAGGGCGACCAGGTCCTCTACGGCAAGTACGCAGGCACCGAAGTCGATATCGAAGGCGTCAAGCACATGATCGTTCGCGAGAACGAACTGCTCGGCATCATCGAAAAGTAGTCAACCCACAGCCCGGCCCTCGCCCCCCAAGGCATCCCGGGCTTCTCTTCCCCTAGACCTCAGACCCTAGACCCCAGACCCTTCTTCAGGGATTCAAGATCATGGCCAAGAAACAGATGATGTTCGGCAACGAGGCCGCCGTCGAGCTCCGCAAAGGGCTCGAAAAGCTCGCCGCTGCAGTCAAGGTCACCATGGGCCCCACCGGGCGCAACGTGATCCTCCAGAAGTCCTACGGCAACCCCTCGATCACCAAGGACGGCGTCAGCGTCGCCAAGGAAATCGAACTCCCCGAGCCCTTCCAGAACATGGGCGCAAAGATGGTTGTTGAAGTCGCCAAGAAAACCGGCGACAAGGCCGGCGACGGGACCACCACCGCCACCGTCCTCGCGGAAGCCATCTTCCTCGAAGGCTTGAAGTACATGAACGCCGGCGTCAGCCCCACCGCTCTCCAGCGTGGCATCAACGCCGCCGCCACCGTCGCTTCCGAAGCCATCCAGGCCAGCGCCGTCAAGTGCAAGGGCATCGACGACCTGCGCAAAGTTGCCACCATCTCCGCCAACAGCGACACCCTCATCGGCGGACTCATCGCCGAAGCCATCCACAAGGTCGGCCAGGACGGCGTCGTTCAGGTTGAAGAAGGCAAGGCCTCCGAAACCAGCCTCGAATACGTCGAAGGCATGCAGTTTGATAAGGGATACCTCTCCCCCTACTTCATGACCGACCCCGCCACCCAGGAAGCCATCCTCGAAGACTGCCTGATCCTCATCCATGAGAAGAAGATCAGCAACCTTCCCGACCTCCTCCCCCTCCTCAACAAGGTGGCCATGGCTAACAAGCCCTTGCTCATCATCGCTGAGGAAGTGGAAAACGAAGCCCTCGCGGCGCTCGTGGTCAACCGCCTCCGCGGCGTCCTGAAGATCTGCGCCGTCAAGGCCCCCGGCTTTGGCGACCGCCGCAAGGCCATGCTCGGCGATATCGCCGTCCTCACCGGCGGCACCTTCATCTCCGAAGACCTCGGCCAGAGCCTCGAAAACATCGAGCTCGACGCCCTGGGCAAAGCCAAGAAGATCGTGGTCGACAAGGAAAACACCACCATCGTCGAAGGCGCCGGCAAGAAGAAAGACATTCAGGCCCGCATCGAACAGATCAAGAACCAGGTCGAAGCGACCACCAGCGACTACGACAAGGAAAAGCTCCAGGAGCGCCTGGCCAAGCTCACCGGCGGCGTCGCCATCATCCACGTCGGTGCACACACCGAAGTGGCCATGAAGGAAAGCAAAGACCGCGTCGATGACGCCCTCCATGCCACCAAGGCCGCAGCCAAAGAAGGCTACGTCCCCGGCGGCGGCGTCGCCTTCGTCCGCGCCATCTCCGCCGTCGAAGACGGCAAGAAGAAAGCCAAGGGCGATGAAAAGTTCGGCTTCGATATCGTCATCGAAGCCCTCAAGGCTCCCCTGCGCCAGATCGTGGCCAACTCCGGCGAAGACGGCGACATCGTCATCGACGCCATCAACGAAAAGAAGGGCAATGCCGGCTACGACGCCGCCACCAGCACTTACGTTGACATGGTCAAGTCCGGGATCATCGATCCCGCTCTGGTCTCCCGCTCGGCCCTCATCAACGCAGCGTCCGTCGCGGGCCTCATGCTCACGACCGACGTCCTCATCACCGAGCTCAAAGACGACAAGAAACCCGTCGCCGGCGCGGTGAGCTAATCCCCCAAGGCTCGCGAAAAAGCCAGAAAATCCCTGACTGATTCACGCGAAGCCCAGGGGCAAAACTCCTGGGCTTCGCTGTTAGGGAAAATGACCGATAAGTCTTATCCGAAACAAGGCATGCCATGGCCAGCATCAAACGCGACTATTACGAAGTCCTCTCCGTCGAACGCACCGCAAACGGCGAAGATATCAAACGGTCTTATCGCAAGCTGGCGATGAAGTACCACCCCGACCGCAACCCCGGCGACGCGCAAGCCGAAATCTCCTTCAAGGAAGCCGCCGAGGCCTACGAAGTCCTCAGCGATCCCGAACGCCGCGGCCGCTATGACCAGTACGGCCATGACGGCCTGCGCGAAACCCCCGGCCACGACTTTCGCCACATGGACCCCAACGACATCTTCTCGATGTTCGGGGACATCTTCGGCGGCGGCGGTGGCGGCCGCCGTCAGCAGCGCGGCGGACCCGCCCGCGGATACGACCTCGAATACCAGGTCGAAATCACTCTCGAAGACGTCTACAACGGCTCCAGCGTCGATATCGAATTCACCCGCCAGGACA
>CAZIWA010000056.1:0-35724 GCA_964542875.1 uncultured Phycisphaeraceae bacterium | reverse complement strand
ACTCCAGTTCCGGGTTCAGGTTTCGAGGACTTCGGCGCGGGTGGGGATGGCGTCCATGGCGCCGGGGCGGGTGCAGCAGAGGCCGGCGGCTTTGGAGGCGGTGGTGAGGGCGTCTTCGATGGATTTGCCCTCGAGGCGGAAGGCGAGGTAGTAGCCGATGAAAGTGTCGCCGGCGGCGGTGGTGTCTACGACGTTGACCTTGGAGGCGGGGACGTGGATGGGGGCGGTGATGTCGTAGTGGGTGAGGCCGCGTTGGGCGGCGACGGCTTTGGAGATGATGTCGGCGGGAGCGAAGTCCATTTTCCAGATGACGTCTTCGAGGGGGAGGAGGGGTTGGGCTTTGGCTTGGGTGATGATTGCCGCCATGAGTTGGCGGGGGGAGATGATGGAGCGCTCGACGAGGAGGACGCCGAGGTCCTGGCCTTTGTCGGTTTTGGGGTTGAAGGTGGGCGGGGTGTTGGGTCGGGTGTGGACGGAGAGCGGGGTGTCGTCATCGCCGAGGCCGATGGGCATGGGGATGGGGCGGCGGCCTCGCTGGTAGAAAACGCCGTTTGCGCCGAGGGTCATGATGATTTCGGCGAGGGGGAACTTCTGGGTGAGGGCGTGGAGGGTGGTTTGATCGTCGGCGGTTTCGGGAAGGCCGGCGAGGCCCTGGGCTTCGGTCTGGTTGACGATGAAGAGGTCGATCTGGTCTAAGGGGTAGGAGAGGACCTCTTTGTTGAAGGGAGCAGGATTGAAGGAGACCCAGAGCCCACGTTTGCCGGCCTGGGTGATGATCTGATCGACCTTGTTGATTTCGTTTTGAAGGAGGACGACGGTGCCGGGTTCGCAGTCGTCGAGGGCCTTGGCGATCTGGTCGTCGGTGATCTGACTGTTGGTGCCGGGGAAGAGGAAGATGGCGTTTTGGCCGTTGGCGTCGACCTGGATGACGGCGTGACCGGAGGGGGCGTGGTCGTCGATGATGACGTGGCGGGTGAGAACGCCGGCGCGGTAGAGCTTTTCGGCGAGCCAGCGGCCGTCAGCGCCGAGGCGACCTGCGTGAGTGACCATGGCTTCGGCGCGGGCGAGGGCGGCGGATTGATTGGCGCCTTTGCCGCCTGCGAAGACCTGATAGGTGTGAGTGGCGACGGTTTCGCCGGGCCGGACGATGGAATCCAGTCGGTAGACATGATCGATATTGAGCGAACCGAAATTCAATACCGACATGGTTTTGATCTGTTCCATGGAGCGTCCGGTTTTAGGGGAAGAATGAGGAACGGTGCGAAGGCGGTTTTAGGATAACCGGGGAGGGGGGACGAAGTTAGAAGTGATAAGCAAGAAGCTAAGCAGGAGAGAGTTTCCTGATGGGTTTATTGGGGTGCATGGCGGATTCTGGAGAGAGAGCAGATTTCAGGGAGACTGGTGACTGAAGAGTTCACTTATGTCGGTGAAGGTGGTTGATCGGGAGCCGGCGGGACGCCGGCGCTCCCGGTCCAGACACCGAATCTGTCATGCACCCGGTTTATTGAGAGTATTCGGGGATGAGGCGGTAGCTGCGTGGGGTTTGGTTGGTGAGGCGTTTGAAGCGGGTGGAGAAATGGAAGGGGTTTTCAAAGCCGGTGAGGCGGGCGATTTGTTTGATGGGGAGGTTTGTGGTGACGAGGAGTTCGCGGGCACGGGCGATGCGCTGGCTTTCAAGAAATTGCATGACGCTGACGCCGGTTTCCTGTTTGAAGAGCTGGGCAAAGCGGGCGTCGGAAAGGTGGGCGCTGCGCGCCAGGGACGTGATGGTGGCAGGGGTGGCGAGGTTGTCGGAGAGGTAGCGGATGATGTCTTTGATCCGCTGATCGCGCTTGATGGCCTGGGCTGCGGGGTTGAAGAGGTTTGCGACCAGCAGCACGCGTTCAAAGGCGTTTTTGCGGTAGGGCATGCCGGCTTCGGGGGGGAGCCTGAATGATTCGGCAAGGATGTCGAGGGCGGCGGAGTATTGCGCCCAGGCGGAGGAGGCGGAGAGGTCCAGCATGCGCAGGCCGACAATGGAGGAGGGCCAGTCCATGAAAGCGAGCCATTCGGGAGGGGGCTCGAAGATGATGTAGGTTTCCAGCCACGGCTGCTTGTTGAGGCTGGAGGGCATTTCGTAAGGGTGATTGGGGGGGAGAATGAAGCTGTGGCGGGCCTGGCAGGCGAACCTGATGCCTTCCCGAATGAATTGAGAAGCGCCTTCGTGAACGGTCCAGTATGTCCAGTAGCGGAAGCCTGGGGGGCGTTTGAAGTGGTGGTTTGCGGGATGGAGGGCTTTGCCGCCCCAGATTCTCATGCACAGATGGTAACGGTAGATCATCGTTTTAGAAATGTTTTTAAATCATTTGTTGATTTACTCGGCGTTTTTGTTGGAGATAATCATCGCATACCGCAAAACAAGGAAACCCCATGACCACGCTGCAACTGCCCGGGAAACCCAATCTTTCGTACAAGTATGAGTTTCTGCCTTATGAGACGGATGCGATTATCGATTGCAACAACAAGCACGGTTTTGCGGTGGTGAAAGGGTTTTTGCCGGGGGACTGGGTGACGGATTTGAAGCAGTCGATCACGCAGACGCTTGACCCCAAGGGTGATTTGCGGCCTGGGGAGACGCGGGTGGCGTCTACGTTTGTGGAGACGTCTGAGCCGCTGCAGCGGCTAATGGATTACAAGCCTTATATGAACTTGTTTGCGGCGATGCTGGGGACTGAGGACATGACGCTGAACCGGTCGGCGGCGATTTTGAAAGCGCCTCAAACACCGTTTGGGATGTGGCACACGGATTGGCGGCCCAAGACCGATGAGATCAAGTACGTGGACGACATTCTTAACTCGGGCGAGTGGCCGTCGGGGTTCTGGTTTTATCTGAACGGAACGCATCCGAGCCGGGGCGGACTGGCGCTGATCGAAGACTCGCATGAGCTGACATGGCCGGGTCCGGAAGGCTTTGAACTGACGGAGGACCGGAAGACGTTTTATAAGAAGGGCGACCCGAAAAAGAGTGGGTACTGCGATTACGACGTGCCGGGATTGCTCCCGCTGTATACCGACCCGGGTGACCTGATTATCTTTGCCGCGAGGACGTACCATGGGGTATTCACGCACAATGGGACGGAGCCGAGGCTTTCATGCGCGGTGGGCTTCCGGCCCAAAAGCGCGAAGCTGAATGCGCCTTGGCCGCTGCCAGAATCTGCGCAGAAGTTTGTGGCGGGTGCGCCGGCGCGGTGGAAGGGGCTGCTGGAAGGGTACACGGGGCTTTCTCGGACCTGGGATGTGAAGAAGTATTGATTGAGGAAGGGTCTGGGGTCTAGGGTCTAGGGAAGGAAGTTCTTTTTTGGAAGGTTGATGCGATGACTACTGCGACTGTAACTGCGGCGCTGCCTTTGCCTGAGAAGCCCAAGCTTGCTTATCGGTATGAGTTTCAGCCGTATGAGCATGATGAGATTGTGGCATGCAATGAGAAGCACGGGTTTGCCGTGGTGAAGGGGTTTATCCCGGGCGACTGGGTGGTGGATCTAAAGCGGTCGATCGATGAGATTCTGAATCCCAACAAGGATTTGCGGCCGGGTGAGACGCGGTTTCAGACGACGTTTGTGGAAGTGTCTGAGCCGATGCAGAAGATGCTGGATTACCAGCCGTACATGGAATTGTTTTACAAGATGCTGGGGACGCGGGATGTGACGCTGAACCGGTCGGCGGCGATTTTGAAGTCGCCGGGTGCATCGTTTGGGATGTGGCACACGGATTGGGTGGCCAAGCGGGAGACCCCGACGCAATCTAATCAGGTGCTTAACTCGGGCGAGTGGCCGTCTGGGTTTTGGTTCTATCTGAACGGGACGCATCCTTCGCGCGGCGGGCTGGGGCTGATCGAAGACTCCCATACGCCCGACTGGAAGGGCCCGGAAGGGTTTGAGCTGACGGAAGATCGCAAGACGTTCTACCGGAAGGGTGACCCGACCAAAGCAGGGTATTGCAACTTTGATGTGCCGGGGATGATTCCGCTTTATACGGACCCGGGTGACTTGATTATTTTTGCGGCGCGGACGTACCACGGGGTGTTTACGCACAACGGGACGGAAAACCGGTACTCCTGCGCGGTGGGCTTTCGGCCCAAGAGCGGGAAGCTCAATGCGCCGTGGCCGCTGCCGGACCAGGCAAAGGCGTTTCTGGCGAAGGCGCCGGAACGCTGGAAGCCGATGCTGGAGGAATACACGAGCCTTTCGCGGACGTGGGACCGCGGGGAGCGGTATTGAAAAGTATTGGTTCTTGATAAGCTATGTTTAGCTAGATATTTAAAGCAAAAAGACCGTGCCGATGGCGCGGTCTTTTTTGTTTGCAGTGTATGAGTTGTCCCCGCTACGACCGGCGGTTTTAATTGACTCTGAGTCTCAATGGCTGTATATTCTCCGTCGATATTGAAACTGACTCTCACTTGCGGAAGTGAGAGAGATAAAAAAAGCGACGGCCGGAATTACTTTGCGAGTGCTCCGACCGCCGCGTGTCGAATCAACCCTTTTTCAAGGATTGTTCGTATGGGAATTCTACCTCGGAACGGTCGTGTTTGTCGCGGGCTTAGCGGGTTTACTTTGATTGAATTGCTCGTGGTGATTTCGATCATCGCGCTGCTGATCGGGATTTTGTTGCCGGCGCTGGGCAAGGCGCGGGAATCTGCGCTTTCGCTCAAGAGCCAGGCAGGTGAGCGTGGGATCACCGCTGGGTATTTCCAGTACTCGGTGGATTACAAGGGGAACCTGATGTACGGGTACCCCTACGGCAGCGGTGCTCCGGGCTTCTTTGGCTGGGTGGCTGGCGGCAAACCGGTGGACGACACCAATCCCTATTCGGGTGCTTGGGAAATTCCTTACAACGGGCAGACCATTTCGATCGGCGCGGCGGACTGCTACCAGCTTTCGTTTTACCCCTTCCGGCTTTTGCCTTATGTGG
Source organism: uncultured Phycisphaeraceae bacterium (assembly GCA_964542875.1). GTDB lineage: Bacteria > Planctomycetota > Phycisphaerae > Phycisphaerales > Phycisphaeraceae > CAZGOM01. The sequence continues at coordinate 30,777 of CAZIWA010000056.1, read as the reverse complement.
GCGACCTTGTGAAGGTGACGCACGCGCACCGGACGGCGATTCCCCAGCCGACGGATCCGGGCTTTATTTATGCCGTGACGACCAATCCGATGTATGGGCTCAACAGCCTGTACCTGGGTGGGCATGGCCAGACGGCGGCGTCTTTGCCGGCGGCGGGCACGGGCAGCGGTTTTGGCGGGTTTAACGGCCGGGTGCCGAATGTGAACGGGCACGCCGTGTACCGGGCTGAGAATGTGCGCCGTCCTTCGCAGATGATTGTGTTTACGGAATCCAAGAGCAAGGACCCGGTTGCTGCGACATCGGCGCCTTTGGCAGGCGGCGTGCAGGGTAACTATCAGGGCCAACTGGTGGACGGGTATTACGTTGCCCGTCCGCCGAAGTTTGCAATGGTGACCACGGGCGGCACCTGGAGCAGCGTGCTCAACTTCTGGGAACCTGGCGACTTCAACTCCGCCAAGCCCATGCTGACGACGGGCACCGGCAACAACGGCATGCCTTCTCCCTGGTATGGCTCAGGCGTCGCGACATCGTTCTTTGATGGCCATGTGAAGAGCATGAACATTCAAGACCTCAACGATATGCAGCTTTGGTCCAACAAGGCTGACAGCGCGACTGACGTCATCACCGATGACGGCAATCCCAATCTCTAAAGCTTGATTCTGACGCGGCTGTGTCGGCCCCTGATTCGGGGGCCGACACGCCGGCTTCTAAAAAGTATGGGCTGGCTCTGGTTCGGGCGCTTTCGAGGGGCGATCAGGAAAACGTAAGCAATGGCACGCACGGGAATCAAAAAAACTGAAGACGCAGAACCGGGTTGGGTAAAGAACCTGCTTCGGTCCAATGTGATTGTGGTGGTGCTTTTGGTTCTGGGGCCGACTGCGTTGTTTGGCGGGTGGTATTCGATGGGCGGTGTGCGCAGCTCGCCCAGCAGCGCCTTCTACTATTACGACCCTGCGACCGGGGAGCTGTTTACGACACCGGCCTTTTCCGTGGGGCCGGTGGCAGCGCCTTCCGATGAGCAGGGAAAGCAGACCGGTGTGCTGGCGCGTGTGTTTAGCTGTACGGCGTGCAGCGACAAGGCAAGCCGGAAAGTGGGCTACCTGGAAAGCTACGACCCCAAGGCCGTTGCGAAGGTGTTTCCAGGCAAGACGGAAGGCTTGACCGAAAACATGGTGGCGCAAGGCCTAGGGGAAGTTGCGCCGGAGGGGATTCTTATTCGCACCGCTGGGCCAGAGAGCCAGTGGGTGACACAAAACTCAAAGCAGGGGAAGGCCCTTTTAGAGGCAGCGGCGTCGCAATGCCCGGACGCTTCGGTTCCCAAGGAGTGCAGGCCCTGAGCCGGATGTGTTTTTCGGCTTGATCGGCTTGTTTCATTTTCATTCATCCATTCAAGGAGATTCGTGAGATGTCCAGATTGCAAGTGATCGTAACTGCGGCCGCCATGATGATCGCCAGCGCTTCGGCAATGGCGCATTTCCCGTTTGTGGTGGCGGATAAATCCGGCGTGCAGGCGAACGTGTTTCTTTCTGAAGATCTCGACATCGACAAGGACATCAAGGCGAGCCTGGTGGCTAACTCCAAGCTGGTCGTGCGCGACAGCGCCGGCAAAGACACCGCGGCTCCCCTGGGCAAAGAACACGACCACCACTATGAACTGGCCGTGCCCGGCAGCGGCTTGCGTGTGATTTACGGGACACTGGAAATGGGCGTGAAACAGCGTGGCGACTCCAAGCCCTACTCGTTTACCTATTACCCCAAGTCCGTGGTCGGCGATGCGTTTGACGCCAAGGCCACCGTGGGCGAAAAGCTGCCCGTGGAACTTGTGGTGGTGGGCAAGCCGGGTGCGGCGAAGATTAAGTTCCTGTCCGGCGGAAAACCCGTAACCAAGACGGAGATCAACGTGATCTACCCCGGCACGGAAGGCGTGAAGAAGCTGACGACCGATGAGAACGGCGAAACGCCGGTGATCACCGAGACGGGCCGTTTCGGCGCGTGGGCGAAGGTGACGGAAGCCAAGTCCGGCGAGCTCAACGGCAAGAAGTACGAAGAAGTGCGCAGCTACCCCACCCTGGTGGCGGATATCGGCGTGGCGAAGTAAATCGGACATCCCGGGTGGGCGGAGGCCGGTGAAACCAGCCCACGTCTTTGCCCTCTTCTTTTACGAGATGAGGGGTGTTTTGGAAAATGAGGGAAAGCCCCTCGGAAAGATGATTGAGCAATGAAAAACGCATGTAAGATCGGTTCCCGTCTGCTGGCCGGCGGCGTGCTGGCCGTGGCGATGATGTTCACGGCTGCGGGTGCGATGGCCGCTGATGCAAAGCCCGCGGCCCTGCCTGCTGAATATGCCAATATTCCTGAGTCGGTTTCCAGCTTCGGCGCGGTGGCCGATGGCGGCTGGCTGTACGTGTACGGCGGGCACAAGGGCACGCGTCACGACTACAACAACGAGACTGCATCCAACTCGTTCAACCGGCTGAGCCTGGCTGACGGCAAGACCTGGGAAAAGCTCCCCGGCGGGCCCGGCGTGCAGGGGATGAACCTGGCTGCGTATGACGGCAAGATTTACCGGGTGGGCGGCATGGAGCCCAAGAACAAGAAGGGCGAGAAGCAGGACCTGGTTTCCATCGCCGATGTGGCACGCTTCGACACCAAGACCAAGACGTGGGAAAGCCTGCCCGCGCTGCCGGAACCCCGGTCTTCCCACGATGTGGCGTTCATCGGAAGCAAGATGTACGTGGTGGGCGGCTGGTTCATGCAGGGCAAGGAAAAGAAAAATACCTGGCCCAAGGAAATGCTGGTGATGGATGTGGCCGAAGCCAGCCCGAGCTGGAAGCCGATCCCACAGCCGTTCCAACGGCGCGCGTTCATGGTGACGGCTTTCGACGGCAAGCTGTACGCGCTGGGCGGCCTGTCGATGGAAGGCGATACGGAACTGGAAGTTCAGATTTATGACCCGGCGGCCAACAAGTGGAGTGTTGGGCCTGAGATCCCCGGCGGCGGGAACAATGGGTTCTCCTGCGCCGCGTGCGTGCTGGACGGCAAGCTTTACATGAGCGTGGCTGATGGCTCCGTGTACAAGCTCGACAGCGCCGGCAAGAAGTGGGAGAAGGTCGGCACCACCCCCGGGCGCATCGTGGCCCGCATGGTGCCCAATGCACCTTCCCAACTGCTGGTGGTGGGTGGGTCTTCGGGCAAAGGCACGAACCGCAGCACCATCGACATCGTGGATGTTTCCAAGCCTTACGCAGAAGCCAAGGCTGCGGACAAGGGTGAGAAGAAGCAGGAATTCTGCCCGGTGATGACTGGGACGGAGATCGATGCGGAATCCAAGACAGTTGAGTACAAGGGCAAGAAGATTGCCGTGTGCTGCGACAAATGCATGGCGAAGTTTGAGAAGGACCCCGATGCTTACGCCCGGGTTGAGATCCTGCCTCAACTGGCCGGCGTGGAAGTGCCCAAGCGGACCATCGAGCAGCTTTACTGCCCGGTGAACCGTGACTGCGTGGTTTCGTCGAAGGACGTTTCCGCGGAGTACAAGGGCAAGACGATCTACTTCTTCGACAAGGCTGCACTGCGCAAGTGGAACGCGGACCCGGAGAAGTATGCCGACGTGAAGATCCTGCCTCAACTGGGGCAGGTGGCTGCGGCGAAGTGATTTCCCGCGGATAAGTGAAATGGACACAGGGGGCAGGTGCTTTCGCTGAAAGAGGCACCTGCTCCCTCGTCAGTTCAGGGTAAAAGCAATTGCCGATTCCCACGCGCTCGGGTGTCGGGTTACGGGTTGTCGGGGGTCCATGAGGAACCCAAAGGGGAGTCATGCCGCAAAACCCGCATTCACCTTGAGCGGCATGAACTTGATCGAAGCCCCCCGATAGCCCGAAAACCCGATGCCCCAAATGCTTTTACCCTGCTCGTCAGTTAAAGACTTTTCGATTTGTGATGTCTGACCGCTAAGAACCGCCAGGAGATTGAACATGGCTGGAACCTCTCGATGGATGCGTGCGACGGTGTTGGCAAGCGTGGCGGCGATGAGCATTTGCACGGCTTTCGCCGTGGATGCGCCAGCGACGGCCAAGGCTTTGCCCGCGGCGTACGCGGCGATGCCCGAAGGGGTCTCCAGCTTTGGCGCGGTGGCCGACAACGGCTGGCTTTATGTGTATGGCGGGCATCTGGCCAAGACGCACACGTACTCCGCGACGGGAGTGTCCGGGAAGTTCAACCGGTTGAACCTGACGGACGGCAAAACCTGGGAAGCACTGCCGGAAGGGCCCGTGCTCCAGGGCATGAACCTTGCTGCGTATAAAGGCAAAATCTATCGCGCAGGCGGCATGCAGCCCAAGAACAAGGCCGGTGAGAAGAGTGATAACTTTTCAACAGCCGAAGTGGTGAGCTATGACCCGGCGACGAAGAAATGGGAAAGCCTGCCGGCTTTGCCGGCGCCTCGGTCTTCGCATGACGTGGCAGTGGTCGGAAGCAAGCTTTATGTGATCGGCGGATGGACACAGCTTGGGGGCGGAGCCAAACCGACGTGGCCGACGGACATGGTGGTGCTGGATCTGGATAAACCCTCCGAGGGATGGAAGAGCGTCAAGCAGCCCTTTGAACGCAGGGCGTTTATCGCGGGTGTGCTGGATGGGAAAATCTACATCATGGGCGGGCTGGACAAGGAAGCCACGCGCCTGCAGTTGACCGAAATCTATGACCCAAAGACCGATTCCTGGACGCACGGCCCGGGCTTCCCTGATGGGGACCGCAATGGGTTTGCGCCTTCGGCATGCACGATGGAAGGGGCGCTGTACATGAATATCGCGGATGGATCGATGCTGCGTCTGAACGCCAAAGGCGATGCGTGGGAAAAGGTGGGTAAGAGCGAGCCGCGAATCGTGGGCCGGATGGTGGCCAACGGCGACCAACTGCTGGTGGTCGGCGGGTCCAGCAAAGTGGGCGAGGGGAAAATGCTGGATGCGATTGAAGTGGTGAAGGTGAAGTGAGCGAGGAGGGGTTCAGGGTGCGGGGAGGGGAAAAGACACGCTCGCGAAGACGAGAGGATGGCACGCGGATGGAGTGGGTGGCCGGCGAGGATTTGGATCAGGAGGATTTGGCGAGGGTTGGGTAACAGCGGGCGAGATCACGCTGGAAGTTTTCGGCGTAGATGACGCGCTTTTGGGCTTCGGTGAGCCGGGTGAAAGCCAGCCAGGTGGCCTGGGGGCGGGGGTCTCGCATGGGGGAGTCGGTGCCGAAGAGCATGCGGTCAGCGCCGATCTCGCGGGCGAGGTATTCGATGACACCGTTGGTGACCATGGTGAAGTTCAATTGCGCGTGGATGTTGGGGTATTTTTTGACCAAGCCCACGGCCCAGCGGGCGTAGGGCCAGGATTGCCCGCAATGGTCGAGGTGGAGGGAGAGATTGGGGTAACGGGTGGCCAGGTCGTGAGCGACATCGGTGGAGCCGGTGCCGTTTTTAGGGTCGAAAACCATGTAGAGCCGGTGGGTGTCGCCAAATGAGAGCCAGGCGTGGAAGGCGGGGTCGTTGTAGTCGAGGGTCTGGCAAGGGGTGAAGGTTTTGAGGCCGGGGAAGCGGAGCTTGAGATGGTAGTGGGCGATGATTTCCTGGATTTTTTCGGGGGAATCATAGTCGGGGTTGATGGTGGAGAGCCCGATGAACCGGTCGGGGTGGCGTTCGACGGCGCTGGCGACGGTTTGGTTGCCGAGGTCCGTGTCCATGGAGAGCGGACCCGACCAGGACATGATGGCGGTTTTGCCGATACCGACTCTGTTTTTGAGTTCGAGCATGCCGGCTGCGCCGCCTTGGTGGGCGACGATGTTGTGGGAGAGCGCGGTAACGCCGTCGTGGCCGATGTGGCAGTGGGCGTCCCAGACGGGACAGGGGATGGGCTTGCCTGCTTTGACGGCGAGAGTGATGGCGTCTTCGTGGGTGGAAGCGGGGCATGGCCTGGGAGTGAAGCCCAGCAGGCGGGAGAGGTTTGTGAAAGTGATTTGCTGGACGTCGGACTGAGGGAGCAGGGAATAGTCAAAGAAGCCGCGGGCAGCGCCTGGGGCGCGGTGGGGGAGCCCGGTGCCAAAGAGAAGCCGGCTGGCACCAAAGCGCTGGGCGAAGAACTCCGGCGCGCGGTTGGCCTGGAAGTGGCTGAACTCCAGGTGGAGGTGAGGGTGACGGGTCATGAGGGAGGCGATGGCGTGGAATTGCGTCCAGCCGTGATTGACGATGAGGCAGGGGCCGCGGTTGAAGATGGAGAGAAGGGTGTCGAGCTTGGTGAAGTCCACACCGCTGCCATACGGGACGGGCATGACGCAGAGGATTTTTTCCGCTTGGAGAGCATCGCGCAGAGGCGCCCAGATGGATTCGATGGCGGGGAAGTTGTAGCGGTCGGGATCGATCCGGACGGCGCGGACGTTGTTGTCTCTGAGTTCCTTGACGAAGTCTTTGGGGCTGGGAAAGTCGCCTGCGACATCAGGCATGGCGGCAAAGCAGGGCGCCAACCGGTCGCGGTGAGGCGCGAGCTCCGAGAGCATTCTGCGGTTGATGAACATGGGGTCGTAAGTCTGGGCCATGTGGTGGTGGACCAGAGCGCCGTCGATGGAGGCGAGATCGAGGTCTTCGAGCAGATGGGCCAGGGACCAGCGGGCCTCGGGGTCTTTGTTGAGGAAAGGACCGTAGCCGGCGTAGGCGTCGAAGTAGCGGTTTGGCATGGGGAAGATGGTAACGCGGAAGGAGAGCGTGCGGGAATGACGAGTTACGAATAAGGAATATCAGGCGGGGGTGGAGACGAGGTCCGGAGTGATATCAGCCTGAGTGGGGAGTGCGCCGGCATGGAGGGCGTGATAGAGGCGGCCGAGGCGGGTGCAGTAGCTGGAACGGGAATAGGTGGAGTAAATGTCCTGGCGCGCGTTTTCTTTCAGACGCCATGCGAGGTCTTTGTCGTCCAGAAGGCGGATGATGTTATGGGCGAGGCCCTGGAGCCAGTCGGGCTTGGAGAGCAGGGCGTTGTGCTGGTCTTCGAGCGCTTCGCAGTTTGAGCGGGTGGCTTCTGCGGCGATGGGGATGCCGGAGGCCATGGCGTGGAGCAGGCCCAGGCCGGAGGCGTGAGGGCCGACGGCGACGACGGCATCGCAGCCGGGGAGGGTGAGCCAGGGAGAGTCGATCCGGGTGTCCTGAATGATGGCGTCGGCGTCGCGGAACTTGATGGCGGTGGAGATGGCGTTGGAGAGGCGGTGCTGATGGGGGTGAAGAAGGGTGCGGTAGAAGGTGTGGTTGTCTGAGGTGAGGGCGACGCCGCCGCCGAAGGTGGCCAGGCCGGTTTGAGAGAGCTCCGTGAGGCCCGAGGCCATCATGACCTGGTAGGCATCGGCGAGGCGGGGCGGGTCTGCGATGAAGCCGATGACTTTTTCGTTATCGCCGGTGATGCCCCAGGCTTCACGGATTTTGGCGCGCAGGCCGGGTTGGTGAAGGGAAAGATCAATGCCCGGAGGAAGAGTGACGGTGCGCTCCGGGGCGATGCCATGGGAGATCAGATGGTGCCGGAGCGTGGCACTGATGGCGATGATGATGGATGGCGTGGTGTCGGACGCGAGCGTGGCGCGGGTGAGTTTCAAATCCTGGGCTGAGAGCGTGCGGGTGACGCGGAGCGTGCGGGTGAGGTGCGGCGCGAGGATGCGCACGGTTTGAAACATCCGGGGCGACCAGCATTCAATGAGCGCATCCTGAGGCTGGGCGCGCAGCAGGGAGCGGAGGCGGCCGGCCAGGAGCAGAGGGTTTCCCAGCGGGGTGCTGACAAAATTGACGTTCCGCAGACCAGCGGTGTGAGCATCCTGCTTGAGCTGTGATGAGCCCCAGAGCCAGAGGGAATCCTGGATTCCCTGAAGGCGGCCGATGCCGGCGGCCGCCAAGGCGAGCGCCATGGGGCCGTTGTAGTCGTGAGCGGGGTCGATGAGGTGGAGGATGTTCATGGGAGAGACGCAGCGGGAAGGCGTATGAAGGCGGCCCTCACCCGGATTTCTCCCAGGGGAGAGGGGGTTTGAAGCTGACTCAGTTGACGGTCTTGAAGCGTTCGCCGGGTTCGTCTGTGCCGTGGTCGTAGAAGAGCTTGGCGATGTCGACGCCCGCGGTTTTGGCGAGGGTGCGCATGGCCATGGTGAAGTCCGACCGGTTTTCGTCCTGGGTGGATTTATTGAAGAACTGGGAGGTGATGGCAAAGCCGCGGTTGGCGAGCATGGGGTCGTCGCTGGTGCCCATGTCCAGCGGGGGGAAGACGCGGGAGTTGGTGTCCACGTCGATGACTTTCACCCGGGTCAACAGGCGCGGGCGCAGGGCGCCGGGGTCCTGGTTGAGCTCGGCGGCATCAATGTAAATGCTGACGACCTGCTTGGCGCCAAGATCGCGCCCGATGGTGGTAAGGGAGGTTTTTTTGAAGGCGTCGCCCTTTTTCTGGCGGTATTCCTCAAGCTTATCCTGGGGGATGACGGGGACGTCATCGACGTGCTGTTCAATTTCATAGCCGACCTGAACGGCCAGGAGGTTGGCGGTGGCCAGGTTGCCAAGGAGCTGGTTGGGGTCGTCAACGACGACCAGGAGGGGCTGTTCTTCCTTAAGCTCGTAGACTTTCTTGATCGGCGGGTCGATGGCCTGGGCGATCCAGCCGAAAAATTCACAGCCGGGGAGCGTGGCCATGCCTGCAACCGCAAGGGTGGCGGTCAAAGCGAGAGTGAGGGTTTTACGAGCAGTGGTGCGGTTCAATCTTCCTCCGGGTCGGTGAAGCGGTAGCCAACAGCGCCGGAAAACGAATTGAGCATGCCGGCTTGGATGGTGGCGTCGTTTGAGTTGATGACCCCGACTTTGCTGGCCGGGGGATAGAGCGCTTTGACGGTGTCGGTGTAGACGTAGTTGTCCGGGGTGGCGGAGTCGCGGGCGATGACCTGCACGTTGGCGACGACGGAGCCGCGCCAGACATTGGCGTTGCCGGGCTCATGGGTGGCGTATTCGATGAGGTCGATGTAGACGATCCGGTCGACATCCAGGCGCTTGATGAGGTCCGAGTTCTTGAAGGTGTTCCAGTAGGGGTTTTCGATCTGGAAGTCGTTGATCTTGCGGGGGTCCATCACGGTGGCAGTGGGGACTGCGGCCTTGACGGCGCGGGTGACGGACTGGCAGACGGCCAGGGGGGCCTGGGGGTAGGTGCGCAGGAGTGCTTCGTCGGCGGAGACGAAGACGGCGACCTTTTTATCCTTGAGGCCCTGATAACGTGCGGCTTTGATCGGGGGATCGCCGCCGCCTGCGGTGACATCGGCGAAGAAGCCGGCCCAGTTACAGCCGGGGATGGCAAGCGCACCGGCGGCGAGGGTGCCGCAGAGCAGGAATGTCATGGCGCGAGGGGAGCAAAGTGCACGTGGAATCATGTGTGAGTTACCCAATGTGGTAGTGGACGGCGGCTATTTTATACGCCCAGGCCACCAACACCACGACGCCCAGCATGACAAGCCCGCGCAGGACCAAACGGTCGTCCAGCAGACGGGTGATGTCCTTACCGGTGATGGCGAGATAGAGGCTGATGATGGCGGTGCAGGCGACGAGAACGGCAAGCAAAGTGCCGGCGGGCTGGGTGATGAAAGCCTTATCAATCCGGCCATGGGCGGACCAGGCGAAAGCGGTGGTCATGCCGCAACTGGGGCAGGGGATGCCGGTTTTTTCAAGCAGGCCGCAGGGGGGAAGGCCAAGCTGGCGGTGAGTGGCTGTGCCCACGGGGTTGGGCTCCAGCCACGCCGAGACGCCCAGGAGCGCCATGCAGGCGATAAACAGGCCAGCCCAGGCAACACGGTAGGGCCATTGGACGGGGGCAGCGGTATCAGCAGGATCACTCTGCGCGTGATATGACGCGTAGTAGCTCCCCAGGGTGGCACGGGCCGGTTTGAACATCTGGGTATTGTACGAAGAGGGGTGAGGGTTGGTTCAAAAAGAGGCAGGCGGAGGTGAGCCTGTATGCGACATCAGGGGGTTGGTTTGGCGGCCCAGTGGACTGAATCGAAGATTTTTTGCGCCAGTGCAGGGTCTGTTTTTTCCTTGGCCCATGTTTGAATCGACCATATCACCCCTGCGTCATCAGAGATGATGAGTATCCGTTGAACGAAACGGATATTGGCCGTGGTGCCATTAAAAGTGGTCAGACGGGCGTCATTCCCGTCGATTTTCATTGGTTTGATCTCATGTTTCGTGCTGCTGTCGCTGTATTGTTTGATCAGTGAATCCAAGCCTTCACGGGCTAAAATATCAATGTCGAGCGTAGTGTCGGGCTTGCATTTAAACCGTGTCAGCGCCACGCCCAAGTCTGGTGCGTATTCCTGGTTTTGATAGGTGTCGATGGATTCATAAATATCCTGCAACTCGGCGGGCATTTTGTTGCCCAGGCGGGGCTCAATTTTGTATCCAAATGGAGACTTAAAGCTGATCTCATCAATATGCGTTGTTTTCCAGGTGTTCTGATCGGCGACCACGAATGTGGACTGTTTTGATTTGGAGCCGGGGCGATACCAGCCGAGCTGTTTGGCAATAGAAGTCCCTGCAATCAACACTACCAGGACAAGCCCGGCGACCTTCCAGATGTAGGTTGCGTGGTCTGATTTTACGGCGTTGGTCATTTCAATTTCCCCAGAATATGGCGTGCAGGGTCGAACATCCCGATGTTGGTTTATGCGAAGACACTAAGCCAAACGATCAGGAACGCATGGATTCAAAGCGAAGGCCGGTCATGATGCAAATCAGCTTGCGATCTGGTCGAGCGCGTCGAGCAGGGTGGCGAGGTCTTCGTCGGTGTTGAAGGGGCCGGGGCTGATGCGCAGGGTGCCGGAGGGGAAGGTGCCCAGGTGCTTGTGCATGTACGGCGAGCAGTGGAGCCCGGGGCGGACGGCGATGCTGAAGGAATCATCGAGGATGGAGGCCAGGTCGGAGGGTTCGAAGCCTTCGACACTGATGGAGACGGTGCCGACGCGGCGTGAGGCGTCGCGGGTGCCGTGGACCTTGAATCGCGAATCATCGGCGAGCTTGTCGATGATGGCCTGGACCATGTGGCGTTCGTGCTTGGCGATTTTGTCGAGGCCCTGGGAGGAGACGTAGTCCAAGGCGGCGCCGAGACCGACGATGCCGATGGTGTTGGGGGTGCCGCCTTCGAGGTATTCGGGGAAGGAAGCGGGCATGGTGGTGGTGGCGGAGTTGCCGCCGGTGCCGCCTTCACGCCAGGTGCGGAGGCTGCCGGACTTGGCGCGGGGAGCGGGGACGGGATCGATGATGGTGAGGGTGTTTTCCGAGGGATTGGGGCAGCGCGGGCCGACATAGAGGCCGCCGATGCCGGTGGGGCCAAGGAGGGACTTGTGGCCTGGGAAGGCCAGGAGGTCGATGTTGTCTTTCTTGACGGAAACGGGGATGACGCCGGCGGTTTGTGCGGCGTCGACCATGAAGAGGATGTTGTGCGCGCGGGCGAGCCCGCCGATGGCCTGGATGTTCTGGATGGTGCCCAGCACATTGCTGGCATGGGTCATGACGATGAGCTTGGTTTCGGCGCGGATGGCGCCCTTGAAGGCGTCGGTGTGGACGAAGCCCTGTTCGTCGGGGACGATGCGGGTGAGGGTGATTTCACCTGCCTGCTCCATGCTGACCAGGGGGCGGCTGACGGAGTTGTGCTCCATGACGGTGGTGATGACGTGAGGGGTGAGGCCCTGGTCCAGGAAAGCGCCCAGAACGCCTTTGAGGCCCATGTTGATGGCGTCGGTGGTGTTCATGGCGAAGACCATGCGCTTGTGGTCGTCGGCGTCAAAGAAGCGGGCGAGCTTGAGACGGACTTCGTCGACCATTCGCTCAGCGCCGATGGCCATGCGATGGCCGGCGCGGCCGGGGTTGGCAGCAGACTCGGCGAGGAACTTGGAGATGGCCGGAGAGACACCGGGGGCCTTGGGGAAGCTGGTGGCTGCGTTATCGAAGTAAATCATCGGAGGTTTCCGGGGTTTTCGTAACAGAGGCAGGGGGGAAATTCTAGCAGAATTGTGGGCGTAGGCGCGGATTTAGGTTTGTTTGGTTGGCTGGATCATTCAAGAAGCGGCGGTGCGCCGGAAGGCCCCAAAGGCTGGACTTCCCAGTCGTTGATGCCTTTGGGGGTGAGGGTGAGTGTGCGCTTGGCGATGCCGTCGGGCGGGGGACCGGCATTAAAGCTGGGCTGCACGGTGACCATGAGCTTGTTGCGGGTTTTATTATCCCAGGCCTTGATGATGACGATGTCGACCGTGTTGACCCTGGCCTTGCGGTTTTCATCCAGAAGTTTTAGTCCCCGGGCCTGGGCAAGGGCGTCGGATTGCTGAAAAGCCTTCATGGCGAGGTCGTCTTCATAGGCGTTGAGGAGCGCCTCTTTGATCCTGACCTGTGCCTGGGGCGGGACATCGGCCTGCATGGGGTAGAACCACCAGCCGAAGCCCGCGATGACCACGATGAGCGCAATCAAGGCGGGGACGCCCTTGAGCTTGAAGGAGGATTGGGTGGTGGTGGTCATGGATGAAGCCAGGAAAGATTTAACCGCTAAGGCATGACTATTCAGATAGGGCTTTGCGGCCGTTCAAGTTTGAGGCAAGGCCTGTTTGAGGAGCGAAGGCGCGCTCACCAAGGCGAGAACATCGTCCACAGAACTGAACCTTTCCACCAGACTTGAACGGCCGCGAGAACCATCGAAGGCCTTAGACGCTGGGCATGCCCTGGACGCGGCGCCACACGCTGGTTTGACCCAGATGGGTGGCGACGTGGAGGACGATGAGGTAGTTGAGAACGATGCCGACCTGGGGCATGAGGGGACGCCAGCGCTCCAGGGGGGTGGGTTGTTCAAGGACTGCGGGGCCGGCGACGCGCAGAGCATCGACAACGGCTTTGTGGCCGTTTTCAAAGTCGGCGACGAGCTGGGCTTTGGGAAGGTACAGGGATGCATCGGCTTCGGGTTTGCTGGTCATGCCGAACTTGTGGCCCTTGGGGTCTTCAAAGGGTTTGCCCTGAACCATGCCGAGCATGCAGGTGGTGTAGAGGTTGAGGTGAGAGAGCACCCAGGCCGGGTGGTTGGTCCTGGGAGCGGGCTGGTAGGCCATTTTTTCCTGGGGGATGTCGGCGACGAGCCGCTTGCCGTAGTCGATGTTCTTGTTGGCGGCGTAGATGATGGATTCAAGGAATGCGTTGGACATGGATGGCCTTTTGTTGCTGGGTTTGCGGGGAGTTTGAATTTCTCTCTTTATAGAGAGCGATCGGATGAAGACGCGCTAACGTCGCCAGAGAGGGGTTGAGGGGACGTCGGATTACGACGAAGACGTCTAATCCGACTTGTCTTGGGGCCGGGCAAATTCGGCAGATTGATTCAACCAAAGACGCTGGGGTAGCCCATGCCGCGGCGCCAACTGGAGAGCTGGCCCAGGTGAAGGGAGGCGTGGGAGGTGAGGAGGAAGATCATAAAGTCGCCATTGGTGGGGAAGCGGGCGCGGAGGCGCTCGGCGGAAGGGATGGCGAAGAAGGAATCATCAGTGGTTTTGAGCGCCGCGACGATGAGATCGTGGGTTTTTTGAAGGCCGCTGAGCAGTTCCTGGGTGGTGGGCTGCCCGGGTTCGCTGCTGGGGATGGTTTTGTTGCCGTAGAGCTTGCTCCAGCCTTCGGGGAGGATGGCTTTTTGACCGAGCATGGTGAGGATGTGGTCGTTGGTAACGGCGAGCTGGCCGATGACCCACTTGGCGTGGTTGAGGGTTTTGCCGGGGATGGGCTGGGCGGTGGTCTTGTCCTCGGGGATGTCTTTACAGAGCCCGATGGCGTAGGCCATGTTGTAATTAGCGGAGTGGATGACGTAGTTGATGAATGGGTTGGACATGGATTTCCTTTGGAGGGAAGCGAATCAAAAGAGACGGGGGAAGCCTTTGAGCCGACGCCACGTGGTGAGCTGTCCCAGGTGCATGCCGGCATGGGCTGTGGCGTCGTAGACGGCGTATTCCCCGACGGTGGGGAAGAAAGAGGCCATGGGGCCTTGCATGGGTTGGTTGAGGATTTGCGGAGTGGCGGTCTGGAGGGCCATGACGAGATTCGCCGCACTTGAGGCGAAGGTGTCGAGAAATTCCTGTTTGGAGGCGTAGAGGGAGCGGTCGGGCAAGGGCTCTGAGCCAAAGCCAAAGAGCTTTTCCCAAGAGGGGGGACAGACGGTGGTTTTCTTGCCGAGGGTGAGGCAGCCTTCATCATTACTGATGCACAGGTGGCCAAGGATCCAGGCGGGGTGGTTGATGAGCGTGCCGGGGGAGGGCTGGTCGGCAAACTGTTCTTCGGGGATGTCACCCACGAGACCCTGAACGTATCCGATGTTGAGGTTGATGGAGAAGATCACCTGTTTAAGCATGGGGTACCTTGGGTTGATGGCTGAAACAGAAGGGGGACAGGTCCCTTGATGGTAAGGGACCGGTCCCCAATTGTCAGACGGGCTGGAGTTTAAGCGCCGATGTATTTGGCATAGATGCCTTTGGCGACCTTGGCGTCCTTGGTGCCTTTGATGATAGCCCGGCCATCGGTGAAGAGGGTGAGCTCAAAGGGTTCGCCGTTGTCGGTGATGTCAGCCCGGAGCATGAACTTATTGGCATTGATGCTGGTGCTGACGGGCTTGATGCGGGTGACGATCTCGTCAAACTTGAGTTTTTCGGAGGTGCCTTTCTGGGTGATCTGCACGGCGTTGCGTCCGCAGAGCGTGGTGGTAGAGGAGCCGAAAAGGCCGTCGAGAAACTCAAATTTGCGTTTCTTGCAGCAGACGCATTCGGAGACGTCGTAAGCGCGCTTGACCTTGAACTGACGGGTGGTGTTTTCCCACACGTTGATGGAGAGCATGGTCTGGCTGACGGCGGCGAGGTTGCCGGTGAGGATTTTGATGGCCTCAATCACCTGATAGTTGGAGATGATGGAGACGACGGGGCCGAGCACACCGGCGGTGTCGCAGGTGGGGTTGAAGCCCGGGGGGGGCGCTTCTTCGAAGATGCAGCGGAGGCAAGGGGTGGCGAGGCCGGCCTTTTCCCACGCGCTTTCGCCGGTTTGGCCGGGTTCGACGGTGTGGGGCAGGATGGCGTAGGCAGCGCCGATGGTGCCGACGGCCCCGCCGTAGACATAGGGGATGCCGTGCTTAACCGCGGCGTCGTTGGCGACGTAGCGGGTTTCGAAGTTATCGACGCCATCGATGATGGCGTCGACCTTGCGGCCGGGGTTGCCGTTTTCATCAAGGCCCAGGAAGAGGAGCTTTTCGATGTTGGTGTGGTTCACGTCGTCGACGACGGCGGTGACCTTCACCTGGGAGTTAATGGTGGCAAGCTTGCGTTTGGCGGCCTCTGCCTTGGGGATGGCGTCGGCGACGTCTTGTTCATCAAAGAGGACCTGGCGCTGGAGGTTGGTCAGCTCGATGAAGTCGCGGTCGACAACAATGAGGTGGCCGACGCCGGCGCGTGCGAGCATGTTGGCGATGACGGTGCCGAGAGCGCCGCAGCCGACGATGAGGACGGAGGAGTTAAGGAGCTTGATTTGGCCTTCCTCGCCGATGCCGGGGAGGAGGATCTGACGGTTGTAACGGGCGAGATCGTGAGTCATTTTTTTATCGCAGTCTTTGTGTTGAGAACGTTGGATGGAATGCTTGTCAGGAGTCGTGAGGAAATTCGAAGAAGGTGATGCAGACGCCTGCGGGGTCGATGACCGCGAACTCCGTGGAGCCCCAGGGCTTTTGGGCCAGCTTTCCGTTGGGGTGGATGGGGCTGGGGGTTTTTGCGCTGAGCTCGTTGTAGAGGGCTTCGACGTGTGTGGTTTTGATCCTGAACGCGGTGTTGTCTGCGAGGTGTTTGTCCGCGTTCAGGGTGAGCATGATTTCCACGTGCCCGCGTTTGATGACTGCCATTTCCGTAGGAGTGCCGTGGCGGAAAAGGGTGGAGAAGCCGAGCGATTCTTCATAGAACCGGACGGTGGCGTCCACGTCTTTGCCCGCGGGGGAGACGGGAATGAGGTTGTCGAGGGTGGGGGCGGTCATGTTTGGGCAGTTAGTTGAAGCGTTTTCCGAGGCTGACGCAGTGGTCGTCCTTGAAGCCGAGTTTTTCGTAGAAGGCGATGACTTTGGTGTTGGTGGTGCGGACCTGAAGGTTGACTTTGGGGCAGCCGAGTTTGCGGAGGCGGGTTTCGGCTTCGGCCATGAGTTTTCGGCCGAAGTTGCCGCCTTGGCTTTTGGGGGAGACGGCGAGGTAGTTGATCCAGCCGCGGTGGCCTTCATAGCCGATCATGATGGTGGCGATGATGACGCCATCAAGTGTGCCGACGAGGAAGAGTTCGGGGCTGTGTGCGACCTTGGTGGCGATGTCGGTCGCCGGGTCGTTGGGCGGGCGCACGAGATCGGTTTCGTGCCACAGTGCGATGACGGCTTGCTGGTCAGCGGGCTGGTACTGGCGGATTGTGAAGGTTGATTGTGTCATCCTGCGACGAGGCTCCCGCCTTGAACGGGGTCGACTTTGACGCCCAACTCAAGGAGGAGGGCGATGGCACCGTCGATTTCTTTTTCTTCGCCGGTGAAGAGGACGGCCATGATTCCGATTTCACGGGTGACGTTTGCCTGGCGGATGTCGAACATGACGTTGGGGAACTTGTTGGACATTCTCCAGAGGCAAGGTTCGTTTTGCTTGCCGCCTTCGAAGGTGAGCCAGCATTTACGGGTGACGGGTTTGTTGGGCATGGGAGGCTCCTTGGGTGGAATCAACCGCCGGCGACGGCGAGCTCGACCATGAGTTCATCGCCGTCTTTGACGGGGGTGGCCAGGCCGTCGAGAAAACGGACGTTTTCCTCGTTGATGTAGAGGTTGATGAACTTGTTGACTTCGGCGGTGCCTTCGTTTTTGTAGAGACGCTTACCGAACTCGGGGTACTGGGCGGTGACGATGGTGAGGGCTTCCTTGACGGTGCCGGCGGTGACCTTGAGGTCTGCGTTGTTGCCGACCTGGGGGCGAAGCTGGAGGGGGATGCGAACGGTGACTGGCATTTTTGTGTTCCGTGGTGGTGGGGATGATGTTAGTGGGCTTGTTGAGGATAATTTTTTGACAGGATTTACAAGATGTTCAAGATTGACACGATGTTTTTTGGCTAGGAGGCAGCTTTTTTGCTTGCCTGAACTTTCGTTTGATTTCGACTTTGTCTTCCGCGAAATTGATTAAAAGTCCGTTTTCCATTCCGGTAGCTTGAAGATAGTTGATCAGTTGCGCTTCATGGATTTGAGTCAAGGTTGATGCTTTTTTGATCTCAAGAATCAACCTGTCGTCAACGACAATGTCCGCAATGAACTCGCCTACTTCAGCTTCCTTGTAAAATACGCGGATACGTTTTTGAGCTTGAGCCTTGATGCCTTTGCGGGCCAGTTCTACAAGCAGGCATTTTTCATAAACCGATTCAACAAACCCGTAGCCCATCTGGTTGCCTACATCGTAGGCACATCCAATGACCTGTTTCGTGAGTTCGTCGATGTCCATTGCCCTATCTCGAACATGATTTTCAAAGTCTCATCTTGTAAATCTTGAGAATCTTGTAAATCCTGTCAAAAAGTTGGCGCTATGTGCTTTCGATTACTTACTTGCCGACGCCGGCGAGGTTGGATGAGTCGATTTTTTCGACGAGGGCGTCGAATTCGGACATCTTGGCGTTGATGGCCGGGTGTTGTTCGAACTGGCCTTGCATGACTTCGACGGTTTTGAGGCCGTTGCCGGTGATGCAGACGCAGATGGGCTCGTCCTTGGGGATTTTGCCGGATTGGATGAGCTTGATGGCGCAGGCGAGGGTGGTGCCGCCTGCGGGCTCGGTGAAGACGCCTTCTGTGCGGGCCAGGAGCTTCATGGCGGCGAGAATTTCGGGGTCGGTGGCGCTTTCGCCGTAACCTTTGGACTTCTTGATGACGTCAAGGACATAGAAGCCGTCGGCGGGGTTGCCGATGGCGATGCTCTTGGCGACAGTGTTGGGCTTTTGGGGCTTAAAGAGGTCCGTGCCGGCCTGGATGGCAGTGACGACGGGGTTGCACCCGGCGGCCTGCGCGGCGTACATGGCGGGCTTGTTGTCTTCGACGAGACCGAGGGTGATGAACTCCTGGTAGGCCTTGTAGATCTTGGGAAGAATGGTGCCGCCTGCGACGGGGACGACGGTGTGGCGGGGGAGCTTCCAGCCGAGCTGTTCGGCGATTTCAAAGCCGTGGGTTTTGGCGCCTTCGGTGTAGAAGGGGCGGAGGTTGACGTTGACGATGGCCCATTTGTACTTGTCGGCGATCTGGCCGCAGAGACGGTTGACGTCGTCGTAGTTGCCTTTGATTTTGACGACGTTGGGGCCAAAGACCGCCATGCCGACCATTTTGCCTTCTTCGAGATCGTGGGGAATCATGACGAAAGTCTTGAGGCCGGCGATGGCGGCGTGGGCGGCGACGGAGTGGGCGAGGTTGCCGGTGGAGGCGCAGCCGACGGTGTCAAAGCCGAACTCGATGGCCTTGGTGATGGCGACGGCGACGACCCGGTCCTTGTAGGAGTAGGTGGGGTAGTTGCAGCTATCGTCCTTGATGTAGAGCTCTTTGACGCCCAGCTCGGCGGCGAGGCGGTCGGCCTTGACCAGCGGAGTGTAGCCCGAGCGGAGCCCGGACTTGGGCTGGCCTTCGATGGGGAGGAGGTCTTTGTAGCGCCAGAGGGATTTGGGGCCGGCTTCGATGGACTGGCGGGTGACCTTGCCCTTCATTTTTTCATAGTCATAGGAGACTTCGACGGGGCCGAAATCGTGGTCGCAGATGGTGCGTGGTTCGATGCCGTATTCGGCGCCACATTCTTTACATTTCAGCGCTTTGACGAAGCTCATGGTCTCTCCAAAGGATCTTGGCACGGCCTTTACGAGGGCGGTGCGAGAATGAAAAAAGCCCCTTGATAAGAAGGGGCTTGAATCGCTGTGGATTGACCCGCCTCTTATCTTCCCCTGATGCAGTCCCACATGGGTCTGTCAGGGAAGGAATTCGCACCTGTTTTCCGGTTAAATAACCGGGACGGTTGCGGTGGCTTCATCGGGCCTTGTCCCTCTGCCACTCTTGATAAGTTCGCGTTTATTTGGTTGTGGCTGTCCTGTTTAGTGGACAGAGTGGGGGAGTATAGCGGATTTTTGATCGAGGTTCAATAGGAAGGGAGGGAATTTGTGATTTGAAGTTTGAGATTTGTGATTTTGGAAGGGGGAGGAGGGTTGGTTGTTGAGTGAACGGAAGGTCGGGCTGCGCCCGAATACCCTCGCTTGCACGTCGGGCTAACGGTGGCTTGGCATTCTTTGGGGGATACGATTTCAGAGCTTTAAAAGTGGTGCTGATTAAACAAAAAAGGTTGCCGGTGAGGCAACCTTTTCTGCGATATTTTGGACCGTATCGGCTGGTGTTACCAGGCGAAGTGGGCGAAGGCCTTGTTGGCTTCAGCCATGCGGTGGGTTTGTTCGCGGGTTTGAACGGCCTTGCCTTCGTTCTTGGATGCGTCCATGAGTTCCTTGGCGAGGCGAAGGTGCATGGGGCGGCCCTTTTCGTCGCGGGCAGCGTTGATGATCCAGCGGAAGGCCAGGGACTGCTGGCGCTTCTTGTTGACGGACATGGGGACTTGGTAGTTGGCGCCACCGACGCGCTTGGAGCGGACTTCAAATTCGGGGCGGACGTTGTCGAGGGCTTTTTCGAAGACTTCAAGGGCGGTGGGGGCGCCGTTGGTGCGCTTCTGGATTTCGTCCATGGCGTCGTAGAAGACGCGCTCGGCAACGGCCTTCTTGCCGTCGACCATGATGCAGTTGATGAAGCGGGAGACGACCTTGTTGCCGTAGCGTTGGTCGGGGCGGAGCTGCTTTTCTGCGTGAGTGATGCGACCTGCCATGTGAGTACCTCTTTGGTTGGGCTCATCCACCCTGCATGTTTAGAGCAGGGACTTAATGTTCACCCGAGCGGCTGGCGACCGGCTCGGATTACTTGCCAGATACAACCGGCGCTCACATGAGCGCCGGAGGGAAAACGAGTATTTCGCAAGCTTGAGGGTTCAAGCGAGGGTCCAGCGAGCGTGCCAGGCAATCCTATATGGATTACTTGGAGGCTTGCTTGACGCCGTACTTGGAGCGGCCCTTCTTGCGGCCTTCGACGCCGAGGCAGTCGAGGGTGCCGCGGACGACGTGGTAGCGCACACCGGGAAGGTCGCGCACACGGCCGCCGCGGACGAGGACGATGCTGTGTTCCTGGAGGTTGTGGCCTTCGCCGCCGATGTAGGCGGTGACTTCCTTACCGTTGGAGAGCCGAACGCGGCAAACTTTGCGCTGCGCGGAGTTAGGCTTCTTGGGGGTGACAACCTTGACCTGAAGACACACGCCACGCTTCTGCGGGCATGCGGCAAGGTCTTTGACCTTGGACTTGTTGGCGACGTCGCGCCGGGGGTTACGGACCAGCTGGTTAATCGTGGGCATAGTTACCTCAAAAGTCTTGCGAGTCGACCATTATGGCACAACGTTCACTTGGTTGCAACTGGGTGGGTTGGGGCAGATAATGGTACGTACTTATGCCCCCCCCGGTCAGCGTCGTTATTTGTTGCGCCAACTCAGAGGATACCCTGCAAGCGGCGTGTGCGTCGGTGGCATGGGCCGATGAGCTGGTGATCGTCGATTCAGGCTCAAAAGACAGGACCGCGGAGATTGCGCAGCGGTATGCGCACAAGTACGTGGTGGAGCCGTGGCGGGGGTATTCAAAGCAAAAAGAATACGCGGTTTCACTGGCGAAAAATGACTGGGTGCTGGTGCTGGATTCGGATGAAGAATGTTCACCGGAGCTGGCCGCAGCCATTGCGAAGCTGACGGAAAAAGATTTTGAGCAGTACGACGTCATTTCGATGGCACGCAAGAACTACATCTGGGGCAGGTATGTCCGGGCGTGGTCACCGGATATGCAGAACCGGCTGATCAACCGGCACAAGTGCGTGTGGTCCGACGATGTGCTGCATGAAGCCAGGCGGGCGAAAGACAAATCGCGCGAGAAAAAAATTTCCGGCTGGCTGGAGCACAAGCGCACAAGCAATGCGGGATGGTCGGATTATTTTTCGGGCAAGCGGCAGGATGAGCGGCTGATCAAGGTGGCCGAGCAGATGTATGACCGGGGCAAGCGGGCGCATGGGATCGATTTGATACTGCGGCCGATGGTGGCGTTCTGGAAGAGCTATTTGTTTAAGGGCGGAATGTGGAGCGGGGATTTTGGATTGCTGATTGCGCAGAAGGCGGCGGTGAGCACGCAGCTTAAATACGCGGCGTTGTGGTCGGTGCAGCAGGAGAGGGAGAAGGTAAAAGGTAAAAGGTAAAAGGCAGAGGGGGTTTGGGGAAGAGGGGGAAACGGGCGGGAGAATGAACCAGCGCGCGTGTGCGGCGTATGCTGGGATGGGCCTTTCGCAAACCTTCTTGATTCCTGGGAGCACAATATGGTGATGAACATCCCTCGGCGCCTCGCGGCGGTGGCGTTTTTCTGTGTGCTGTTGATTGTGGGCGGCTGCGATGTCTTGTCCATTCGTGAGCCAATGGGGCAGCGGATCGACATGAACGATCAGAGTGCACAGGCCAGCAAGGATTTGGAGGCCGTATTGTCGCATGTGTGGGTGCTGGAGGAAGGCGATGACAAGAAGGTGACATATGAATTTAAGCGCGAGGGTGGAAGCGGATTTGAGGTCACATTCACGGATGGGAAAAACAAACCGCAGGTGTTCCAGGGGTTTGCCCGGTCCTGGGATGACAGGTTGATTTTTCAAGTGGGGTATGTGGACCAGGATCTTCAGCTTCCAATGCTGGCGTGCATGATGTTCAAGGTGAATCGCGATGAGAAGGGGGCTTTGACCGCGCGGTGGTACGAGGTGCGTAAAGATGCGTTTAAGGTCGAACGGACGATGCTTGACGGGAAGAAAGTGAAGTTGGAGTTTTACGAGTCGAAACGAAATGCGGAAATAAAGATCAAGTCTGGTGAAACGGCGATTGCCGCTTATCTTTCGGCGTGCAAGCCGGATGATTTGTTTAAGCTTTCCAAAGAAGCGGTGTGGCGCGGCGTGAAACCAGAAGAGTACAAGGCGCAGGCAACGACTCAACCTGCGGGGCAGTGATATTGGGGATTTGTTGTTTCATATTCAACGGGAGCATGGCATGGTGATGACGAGTGTTTATCGGCGCGCGGCCGCTGCGGTGATTTGCTGTGTGATGCTTGTGGCGCAAGGGTGTACGAGTGTGTACTCCCGGGAGCCGGTGGGGCAGGAAGTGAAGATGGAGGAGACGGATTCCAAGGCGGTGCAGACATTGGACAAGCTGTACTCACACGTGTGGCTGAATGATGACAAGGAAGATTTTTTTGGAGTGATGCAATTTCAACCCGGTGAGCGGGGCGAGTTTGTCTTGAAGATGACAGGCTTTGGGTATTTCCCGCTGGCGGAGGAGAGTGGATCCGGAGGTCAATCAGCCGGCCCGCAGACCATGGAGTACATGGGGCTGGCCCGGGTTTGGGGTGATCATTTGATTCTTCATCTGGTGACGACCAATTCGGCGAATAAGGGCTCGATGTTGCAGTTTGCGCTGGTGAGTGCGGAGGAAGACCCGGTGAAAGGGCTGATGCTGAGGATTCATTATTTGAAGTTGGAGGGGTTGCAGAAAGCCCGCAAGGACAAAGACGGCAAGGAGGTGAAGCTGGAGATTGAAGAAATTGTAAAAAAGGAAGGGAATAACGGAGGGAGCTACCTGGTGAAGTCAGACGCCAAGACGATCATGGCGTATCTGGATGCGTGCAAGCCAGAAGATTTATTCGATATGGAGAAGAAGGATTCGGAGACTGGGTTGAAGGCTTCCAAGGCGTCGTTTAATTATCAAGGAAGGCCCAAGGCGTTCTGGAAGGTGAAGAACAGTGAGCAGAACAACGCTTGTGAATTGAAGGACACGAAGGTTCAAGGCGGGTCGGGGGAAGCCAAGCAGTGAGGGGGGAATTACGAATTATGAATTGAAGAAGGTGGTCGGGGGGGATTGGTTGGGGCGGAAAATATGCAACGGGATTCCGGGGCTGGTTCGGAAACCGGGCCAAGGCAATTATGCGTTTAAGATTGTCACCGCTGCAAGGTGTTCCGGGTGGGGGTTTGTGTGCTACAGTTGCCGTGTCTGGCGCGAATTTGCTGGATAGAAAGTTCTGGTACGTGTGAGCGAGTCAAAGACAAATCCCGGTCGGATCGGCTCCAAGGTCAAGAAGCAGGAGCCTGATGACACGATCGAAGGGTTCCGGGAGACGGCGATCTCGATTGCGATCGCGCTGATATTCGCGTTTTCGTTCCGGATCTTTGTGGTGGAGGCGTTTGTGATCCCCACGGGGTCGATGGCGCCGACGCTGCTGGGGGAGCATATCGGGGTGCAGTGCGAGCAGTGCGGATATCGGTACAACGTGGATGTACCGGAGAAGGACCGGGTGGATAAGCGGCCGATGACAGGCGAAAGCGTGGAGGTGGTTTGCCCCATGTGCCATGCGCGCAGAACGGTGCCGGGGGGAACGCCTTTTGCTTCGGGCGACAGGATTCTGGTGCAGAAGTTCGCATACGCCGTGCAGGAGCCGGAACGGTACGACGTGGTGGTGTTTAAAAACCCGGAAGACCCGCAGATCAGCTACATCAAGCGGCTGGTGGGGCTGCCCAATGAATCGCTGATGGTGCTGGAAGGCAATATCTACACCAAGCCGGGGCATGAGGATGGTTTTGAAGGGTTTAAGATCGCGCGGAAAACCGATCGGCTGGCGGTGCAGCGGGGATTGTGGAAGAAAATCAGTGACTCGCGGTACGTGCCCATCGATGCGGGGCTGACGGGGAATTTCCGGGACATCAACCCCTGGAAGGCGCCGTGGGTGGCCGCAGGTGAGACGCAGGGATGGAAGATCCATGAAGTGGACGCCAAGACGGGGATCCCTTCGCGGCAGATCGTGCGTACATCGCCTGAGCGTGGGAGCATGACGTTTGATTTTGAAGCCGCCATCGGTTCTGGACCCGGGCTGGGACCGTACAACCAGTTGAAGTACCGGCCCGTGGAGCGGGCCTACGGCGTGGGGCAGGACCGGATCGAAGAACTGCGGTTTTATGCGGACGTGACCTGCGCGCAAGGGAAATTGAATTTTGAGGTGTCCACCACAGCACGTGTGCTGGAGAGCCCGATGGCGCCTGCATCCAGGCTGTCCGCCAGGTTTGGGGCGGAAGGGTCGGTGGAACTGGTGCAGACGGACTTTCACCCCAAGGCCATCGATGGGCCCGACGCACAGGCGGACGACCGGTCGATACAAGCGGGAGACGTGGTGAAGACCACGGTGCTGGAGAAAGGCGCCGGATCACACTTTGGCCCCAACAAGACCAGCCGGGTAGAGCTTTGGTATTGCGATGATGAAGCGATTGTCTGGCAGGATGGCCAGGTGCTGCTGAGGCACAAATTCGAGGTGCCGATCCAAACGGTGCTCAAGCGGCTGCCGGCGGCGAAATACCCACGGCTGGAAGTGACGGTGTCGGGCGATGTGGCGGTGCTGGAGCGCGTGGGGGTGGATCGCGACCAGTATTACGTGGACGGGCAATCCGGCGCGACGGGCGTGGTGGCCAAGGACGAGTTCGGCAATCATCAGGGCAGCCCGGTGAAGATCGAGCATGATCAGTTTTTTTGCCTCGGGGACAATTCCGCGTTCAGCCATGATGGGCGGTTTTGGCAGAAGCTGGACCCATGGGTGAAGAAGCGGTTTTTCGAAGGGCATGAACAACAGATCGGCATGGTGCCCAGAGAGCTTTTGATGGGCAAGGCGTTTTATGTGTATTACCCGGCGCCGTATTCACTGATTCCAGGGAAGGAACCGGTGGGGATGAATTACACGCTGCTGCCGAATTTCCAGGATATGCGAGTGATCAAGTGAAGGAAGACGGGTTTCGGGGGCTCGGGTTTCGGGTCAGAATCAGGAAAACCAAGAGAAAGAGAACAGGGATGTTCGAGCGTGTAACCGCGGGCAATGGCGTGGTGTTTTATCGGTCGGGACTGCTGGCGGCTGCGGGCGTGCCGCATGGATTTTCGACGCGCATCGGGGGCGTGAGCCAGGGCCCGTTTGATTCGCTGAATTTTGCGATGCACCCGGTGGGGCCGCTGCCCGATGGCAGCCGTGCGACGTTGGTGGACAGCCAGGCGAATGTGATGACCAACTATGCGAGGCTGCAGGAGGCCATCGGTGCGCCTGGACGGTCGCCGACGTGGTCTGAGCAGGTGCATGGGCGCGATGTGTGCATTGCACCGGCACCGGCCGGGGAGAAGCCCAAGGTGGATGCGATCGTCACTCGGGAGCCGGGGCTGGTGGCGACGATTCGTGTGGCGGACTGCATGCCGGTGTTGATCAGTGATAAGAGCGGACGCGTGGTGGCCGCAGTACACGCGGGATGGCGCGGGGCAGTGCTGGGGGTGATATCGGCGACGGTGGAGGCCATGGGCGTGCCCGCAAGCGAGCTGGTGGCCGCTGTGGGGCCGTGCATCGGGCCGGAGGCGTTTGAGGTGGGCCCGGAGGTGGCGGAGGAATTCGAGAAAGCAGGGCGAGGGGAAGCGGTGGTGCGGCGCAAGGAATGGCGTAAACCGCATATCGATCTGGGGAAGTCTGCGCAGATTGAGCTGAAAAAACTCGGGATGGCCGAGGTAAATATTGATTTGGCTGGGGTTTGTACCGTGTCGGATGAAGCGTTTTTCAGCCACCGGAGAGACAAGGGGTTGACTGGCCGGATGGTGGCGATGGTGGGGGTGCGGTGAAGGCGCGCATCGGGGAATCCCTGATACTGTTGCATGATGCAAGAATTTTGAATGAAAAGAGACAATTTCTCTTGATTTAGAAAACCGACGGGCTAATGTAAGGGTGTGGACCGAGTGACAAACAAGGTTCACCAAACACAGCTCTCTCTTCCCACCAGCACCGTTGCGTTACTGCACGGTGCTGTTTTTTTATGGGTGTATTTTATGGCAGTAGAATTTTGACTTGCAGCGGGGTGAGGTTGAAAAAAGCCCTGATAAAACGGCGGGAATTGAATCATGGCCTGGGGGTTGCTTTGGGTGATTTTAAGAATGTTGAAGCTGGCCGCCTGCAAGAAGGGCGGGCGCCACATTGTTCAATGTGCGGGTATCCGCTGGTGGGCGTGTCGCGTGAGGGAGAGTGTCCCGAATGCGGAGAGTCCGCTGCGTCGGCATTGTCGGTTGGGGCATTTTTTGAGCGGGATCAGGAGCGGCTGAAATGGACCCGACTGGGGCTCCGTGTGCTGCTGATTGGCTTCCTGGGAGAGTTGATCTGCGGCTTGGGATACCTGGGGCTGATCTTGGCGATCAACGCCGGGTCGCGCTGGCTGGGCACCATGGGCTGGGTGGCGATCGATTTGGTGCATGCGCTGAATGCGACCTTATTGGTGTTAATGCCGCTGATGTGTCTGGCCGCGACGTATGCGCTTTTCTACGGGATCACCCGGGTGAACAAAACCGGCCGTGCGGTGGCTGCGCGGTCAGTGTTGATTGTGATCTTTGCATTGTTCCTGGTGAGCCTGGGGTGCGCGTGGATGATCCTGGCGCTGCCTGGGTGGCGTCTGCTGGCGGCGCTGTGTTATTGGATGAGCCTGCTGGTGCGTTTGCCGGCTGTGTTGCCGCTGGCGTTTGCGTTGGGGCTGGGGTTACTGGTGGCGGTTCTCAGCAGCGCCGTCGGACGGTTGGAGATCGCGATCCCAAAGTGGTCTAAAGGGTGCGCGTACGGAGCGGTGTTGGTGCTGTTGACGTTGACGCTGGGGGCACAGGGGTTTGGCGCTTATGTCGCTTCGCGGCCTCATACCTGGATGGTTTATCAACACCATAGGCTGGTGATGGTAAACCCGCCTTGGTTGGCGCCGGCTTGGTCCGTGCTGGGGCCGCTTTCCCCGGGGATGCCGAGCAGCCTCCCCGAGATGTTGCGGCGAGACACTCTCGTTCAGATCAACACGAGTGATTCCGGATCGATGGGGGTGCTGCGCTGGTCCAATGTGCTGGCCTGGTGGGGGGCCAAGCTGTGGCTGAGCAGCACCTACGGGGTGACTTCAGTACGGGTCGATGGGCTTGAGGACATGGAGCATACGCTGGGGTATGGAGTGCCAAAATCCAGCGTGTCTGAGAATTATTACGGGTATCAGCTCGCAGGGGGCGAATATGTGCTCTGGCCAGAATTGCTGTGGGGCATACTGGGATGGATGACGTCGATGTATCTGTGGGGGTATGTGGTGGTGCTGAGCCTGAGGTTGTGGAGGAAGCTGCCGAAGAGAATTTGAGGAGAAGTGAAATTTAAAAGGTGGGAAGCGAAAGAACGTTTTGGATGGAGGCCTTCACATTCTTTGAGGTATTGGCATGTGACGGCGGGGCAAGTGCGATCTCTCCAGGGTCGAAGGCAGAAACAATAAAAGGGGCTGGTTGCCGGTGGTGTCGCATAAAGACATGCTCAACCACTGGCTAATGGATGTAATTCCCTGAGGATAAGACGACCTAGAGGCACGGGCCTGCATGGAATTGGCCATGTGGCTTTAGATGAAGAGGCGGATGGGGAAAAGACAAGAACCCGCTTGTGGCGGGTTCTTGACGGAAGGTTTTGTTTTGCTGAGTGCTCGAAGCGGTATTAGCGCTTGGAGAACTGGTAGCGGCGGCGAGCGCCGGATTGGCCGTACTTCTTACGTTCGACCTTACGGGAGTCGCGGCTGAGGAGGTCGTGTTCGCGGAGGGTGGGTTCGAAGGTGGGATCGAATTCCATCAGGGCGCGAGCCAGACCCAGGACGACGGCGCCGGCCTGGCCAGCGAAGCCGCCACCGGCGACATTGACGAATACGTCGATGTTGCCGTGGATTTTGGTGAGCTTGAGGGGGTTGACGACGTCGCCACGGTCACGGGTTTCGGTGAAGTACACGTCGACTTCTTTGTCGTTGACGAGGTACTTGCCGGAGCCAGCCTTGACGCGAACGCGGGCGACAGCGGTCTTACGACGGCCGGTGCCCCAGTAGAACCCGGCTTTATCCGGGCCCTTGCGTTGACGGACGGGAGCGGCGACGGCTGCGGGAGCCGCGGTGCCGAGGCCTTCGGCGATAGAACCCAAAGTGACTTGCGTTTGTTCGGACATCGATGCTTTACCTGGAAAGGTTTTTATTTAGTAAGCGACTCAGGCGATGGTGACAGTGGTGGGGTTCTGAGCGGTGTGGGGATGTTCCGCACCGGTGTAAACCTTGAGCTTGGTGAGCTGCTGGTGAGCCAGCTTGTTGCCTGGCATCATGCGCTTGACGGCGCGCTCCAGGAGGAGCTCAGGCTTGTTTTCGATCATCCAGCGGTAGCTGAAGTTCTTCTGGCCACCCGGGTAGCCGGAGTAGCTCTGGAAGAACTTCTGATCAGCCTTGCGGCCGGTCAGCTTGATCTTGTCGACGTTGGTGATGACGACAAAGTCACCCACGTCGTGATGAGGGGTGTACTCGGGCTTGTTCTTGCCCAAGAGGATTTGCGCAACATGGGCAGACAGACGGCCGAGCACAAGGTCGGTTGCGTCGATGTGGACCCAGTTGCGGGCGACTTCGTTGTTTTTAGCGATGTAGGTCTGGCGATTCATAGCTCATTTAACCCAGTCAAAAGCTGTAGGTAGACAGTTAGGAGGAGAGAGTTTACAGGAACTTGGTTCAATGTCAAGCGGTGGTGAGTGCCTGAAGAGGTCGATTGTAGCGGATGTTGAGGCGCCAAGAGGGAGTTATGAGGATGGGAGGGATGGGAAAGGCTGTTTTTTGAGGGGTTTGGTGGGATTGGAGCAGAAGCGGGGGAAGAGAAAAAGGTTTGGGGTCGGTTTGGGTTTTGTAAGAAAAATTTAAAAAAGAGAAGTGAAGAGGCAGAAGCGCGGGTTTTGGCAGAGTGGCTGGTGGCGATGTTGGGGTGGGGTTGAGGGGCGGCTAACGGGAGGTCGGGCTGTTGCCCGAGTACCCCCGCCGGCGTGTCGGGCTAACGGTTTTTGGGTGTGAACTAGGTGAGCAGTTTGTTGTTGGCGTGAGCAAGAGTTTCGTCGTGCCCGGAAAGAACAAGAGCCCGGCGGGTGCCGGGCTCTTGCGAGGGGAAGCTTGGTTGGCTAAGCGGATCAGCGCTTGGCGTTGGCTTCGAGGATGGTCTTGGCGACGTTGGCCGGGACCTGATCGTAAGCGTAGGGTTCCATCACGGAGCTGGCGCGGCCCTGGCTCATGCCGCGGAGCGAGGTGACGTAGCCGAACATTTCCGAGAGGGGGACCTTGGCGGTGACGAGCTTGACGTTACCGCGTTGCTCGGAGTCGTCGATCATGGCGCGGCGGCGGTTGAGGTCGCCGGTGACGTTGCCGAGGAACTCGTCGGGGGTGGTGACGACGACCTTCATGATCGGTTCGAGCAGGACGGGCTTGGCTTTCTTGATCGCATCGGTGAAGGCCAGGCGGCCAGCGAGTTCGAAGGCGATCTGAGAAGAGTCAACGTCGTGGTAGGAGCCGAAGGTGAGGGTGATCTTGACGTTCTGGACGGGGTAGCCGGCGATGACGCCAGACTTGGCGATGTCGCGGCAGCCCTTTTCGATGGAAGGAATGTATTCCTTGGGGATGACGCCGCCGACAACCTTGTTGACGAAGGCGATCGAGTCCGTGAAGTCTTCTTCGTCTTCCTTGGCCTGTTCGGCGGTGTAGGGTTCGACGGTGATGACGCAGTCACCGAACTGGCCGCGGCCGCCGGTCTGCTTCTTGTGGGTGCCACGTGCTTCGGCGGTGCCGGTGATGGTCTCACGATAGGAGACGCGGGGCTTACCGACGTTGACGCCGATCTTCATGTCACGGGTGAGGCGGGTGGTGATGATTTCAAGGTGGAGTTCACCCATGCCGGCGATGATGGTTTCGCCGGTTTCATCGTTGTAGTTGGAGCGGAAGGACGGGTCCTGGCGGCGGATGGTGCCCAGGGCATCGCCCAGCTTTTCCTTGTCGGCCTGGCTCTTGGGCTCGATGGAGAGCGAGAGCACGGGTTCAGGGAAAGTCATGCGTTCGAGGATGATGGGGTCCTCGATGTCGCAGAGGGTGTCGCCGGTGATGGAGTCCTTGAGACCCACGAGGGCGATGATGTCGCCGGCTTCGGCCGAATCACGGGGGTTACGCTCGTCGGCGTGCATTTCGAAGATGCGGCTGACGATTTCGCGCTTGCCCTTGGAGGAGTTGAGGACGCGGGTGCCCTTTTCGATCTTGCCGGAGTAGACGCGGGTGTAGGTGAGGTCGCCGTGCTGATCGGCGACGACCTTGAAGACCAGCGCCGAGAAGGGGGCCTTGGAGTCGTGGGGACGCGAGAGCTTCTTGTTCTTGTCCTTGACGTCGGTGCCCTGGACGTCGGGAACTTCGTTGGGGGCGGGGAGGTAGTCAAGGATGCCGTCGAGGATGAGCTGGACGCCGATGTTCTGGAGGGCAGCGCCGCAGAAGACGGGGAAGATCTTCTCAGCGATGCAACCCTTGCGCAGGGCGGCGCGGATTTCATCGTTGGTGA
Source organism: uncultured Phycisphaeraceae bacterium (assembly GCA_964542875.1). Classification (GTDB taxonomy): domain Bacteria; phylum Planctomycetota; class Phycisphaerae; order Phycisphaerales; family Phycisphaeraceae; genus CAZGOM01. Next base: position 162 of record CAZIWA010000056.1, on the reverse strand, counting down.
GGGCTTCTTCGGCCAGGAAGCGTTCGGCGAGCGCGTCGTCCATGTCGGCGGCGGCTTCGATCATCTTCAGGCGCCATTCCTTGGCCTGTTCGAGCAGGTCGGCGGGAATGTCGCGTTCTTCGATGCGTTTTTCCTTGCCCTTTTCGTCAACGGGGAGGAAGT
>CAZIWA010000055.1:20255-35924 GCA_964542875.1 uncultured Phycisphaeraceae bacterium | reverse complement strand
CCGATGGGGTATGACGCGTTTGGCCTGCCGGCGGAGCAGTTTGCCGTGGAGCATGGCGTACACCCCCGGGTGACGACGGAAAACAACATCGCCAACATGACGCGGCAGCTCAAGATGCTGGGCCTGAGCTACGACTGGGACCGGTGCCTGTCGACCACCGACGTGGACTATTACAAGTGGACGCAGTGGATCTTCCTGCAGGTGTACAACTCCTGGTACGACCCGATGCAGAAGAAGGCACGCCCCATTTCCGAGCTGATCTCAGACCTGGAGAACGAACGTATCCTGGTCGATCTTTCGGATGAGATCGTCTTCTCCGGCATGGGTGATAACCTCGACGCCGTGGCCGGCACCACCATCGGCCACCGGCGATGGCATGAACTGGATGCCGATGAGCAGCGGACGGTGATCGACAACTACCGGCTGGCTTACCTGGCGGAGATTCCCGTGAACTGGTGCCCCCGGTTGGGCACCGTGCTGGCCAATGAGGAAGTGACCGCCGATGGCCGGAGCGAACGCGGGAACTTTCCCGTGTTCAAACGTCCGCTGAAGCAGTGGACGCTGAGGATCACCGAATACGCCGACCGGCTGGTGGATGAGCTTTCACTGGTGGATTGGCCCGAGCCCATCAAGCTGATGCAGCGCAACTGGATCGGCAAGTCATCGGGCGCGCGGGTGGATTTTGAGCTGGATGAAGCCACGCTCAAGCGCGTGGAAGGATACATCCAGACCAAGGACGAGCCGATTCCCGAAGTGCTGACGGTGTTCACCACCCGGCCCGATACGCTCTTTGGCGCGACGTACATGGTGGTTGCGCCGGAGCATGCGCTGGTGGATGCGCTCACCACGCCGGAGCAGGCCCAAGCAGTGAAGGCGTACCAGAAGCAGGCAGCAGCCAAGACCGATGTGGACCGGCAGGCCGAAGCGGCGCAGGGCGCCAAGACAGGCGTGTTCACGGGCGCGTATGCGATCAATCCCGTCAATGGGCACAAGATTCCCGTCTGGACCGCGGATTATGTGATGACCGGCTACGGCACGGGCGCGATCATGGCTGTGCCTGCGCACGACCAACGTGACTTTGACTTTGCCCGGCAGTTTGCGCTGCAGGTGATTCCGGTGGTGATGCCTGATGAAAAGTGGATTCAGGATCAGGCCGAAAAGGGAGAAGTGACTCCGCTGTCGGATGACGATTCGGTGACGGATCTGTACCTGTACCAGACGGCCAAGTTCCCGGCGGCCTTCACGGGCGACGGCAAGGCGATCAACTCCGAGAATGCTGAAGTTTCGCTCAACGGCCTGGGTGTGGACGAAGCCAAGGCGAAGATCACAAAGTGGCTGGAAGCAAAAGGCCAGGGCCGGGCGACCACACAGTACAAGCTGCGCGACTGGCTGTTTTCGCGTCAGCGCTACTGGGGCGAGCCTTTCCCGATTCTGCACGGGCCTGACGGCGAGGTGCGGGCGGTGGACGCCAAGGACCTGCCGGTGCAACTGCCGGAAATGGACGACTTTAAGCCGACGGCGAGCGATGACCCAGATGCGCCGCCGCAGCCGCCGCTGAGCCGCGCGCCGGATTCGTGGAAGTATGTGACCATCGACGGCAAGAAGTACACGCGTGAGTTCAACACCATGCCGCAGTGGGCCGGCTCCTGCTGGTACTACCTGCGTTTCATGGACAACAAAGATGCGCAGGCCCTGGTGGGCACTGATGTGGAGGCCTACTGGGCCACCGCGACAGGCAAGGCCGAACAGGCCCCGGCAGGCGGCGTGGACCTTTACGTGGGCGGCGCGGAACACGCGGTGCTGCATCTGCTCTATGCGCGCTTCTGGCACAAGGTGTTGTTTGATCTTGGCCATGTGTCCACCGCGGAACCCTTTGGCCGGCTGTTTAACCAGGGGTACATCCAGGCGTTTGCGTATACGGATGAACGCGGGGTGTATGTCACCGCGTCGGAAGTTGTGGATCAGGACGGCCGCCCGGCTACGGAAGTGCAAAGCGAGCAGGGGCGCAAGTTCTTCTACAACGGCCAGCCTGTGAAGCAGGAATACGGGAAGATGGGCAAGAGCCTCAAGAACGCCATCGCGCCCGATGAGGTGTGCACTCAATACGGGTGCGACAGCCTCCGGCTCTACGAGATGTACATGGGGCCGCTGGACCAATCCAAGGCATGGAGCACGCGTGATATTTCCGGCGTACACCGGTTCCTGCAGCGCGTGTGGCGCAATTTCTTCCACCATGAAACAGGCGCGTGGCGCGTGGCGGATGTGTCTGTGCCCGATGCCATCGACCGGCTGACACATAAGACCATCAAGCGCGTGACGGAAGCGATGAACGGGCTTTCGTTCAACGTGGCAATCGCCGCGCTCATTGAGATGAACAACGAGCTGGTGAAGCTCGATGCGGTGCCCAAGAAGACCGCGGAAACATTTGTGCTGTTGCTTTCGCCGATTGCGCCTCACATCGCTGAGGAGCTTTGGAGCAAGCTGGGCCACGGCCAGTCGCTGGCTTATGAGCCTTGGCCGGCGTTTGACCCGGCACGCCTGGTGGAGAGCACGGTGGAATACCCGGTGTCGATCAACGGCAAGGTGCGCGGCCATGTGAAGGTCGACGCAGAAGCCGATGAAACGACGGTGAAGAACGCCGCGCTACAGGATGAGAAGGTCCGGGCCGCGGTGGGCGACAAGCCTGTGAAGAAGGTCATCTTCGTCAAAGGCAAGATGGTGAACATCGTGGTTGCGGGGTGAGGCTTGGGACAAGTCTCATTTATCCGCACGCGGCCCTCTCCCGAGGGAAGATGGTTTTAGGCGGCGCCTAAAAGATGGCTCACGCATTACCCGTTTTTCGCCCAGCGCTTTTGGGCCTGGGCGACGGCGTTTTTGCTTGGCTTGTACGCGGGCGTCACGACGCTGCTGGGAGCCTTGTCGGCTGTGGACTTGGCAAAGGGCGACCAGTGGTCTTTGGCGAAAGGCGCGCGGGCTGATTTTTTGCGCCAGTCGGGCAGGGCCTGGGGTGCGCCGCCGGCCAGTGCGGAGCGCCATGCCTGGATGCCGACTGCGGACATGGCGACGGCGCGGTAGACATCCAGGAAGGGTTGCCTGCTGGTTTGGATGGCCTGGGCAAAGTAGTGATTGGTGAAGAAGTCGCCGCCGCCGTGACCGGCGCGGTTGGCTTTTTGCGCCCAGGCGGGGAAGGCAGGATTGATGACGCGTTTGGCGTAGCCGTCGGCGGGGATGTTGAAGTAATCGTGTTCGATGTTGACGGTGTTCCAGCCGCCGTTGCGGGGCATTTCCATCATGCCTTTGGTGCCGTGGACACGGTAGTAGACGCTGTGCCCGGGGACTGCGCCCTGGACAAGCCGGAAGATGGCGCCGGTGTCCATGGTGGTGCAGATGATGGAGCCGACATCCTGGTGCTTCACACGGTGGTCATCAAAGCCCTTGGGGTAGGGCAGGGAAAGCGCGTTGACGCTGACGGGCCGGGTGTCGGTGATGGCCATGAGGGGCGCCAGCGCGTGCGTGCAGTAATAGGTGGCGGGCAGGACGTTGCGCCAGTGGTCCAGTCCGGGGGAGCGGTCCTGAAACGCTTCCTGAGTGTCCGGGTGGATGTATTCCCCTTCGCCATAAATGGCCTGGCCGACTTCTCCTTCTTTGTAGAGGCGGGCCATCTCAATGCAGGCAGCGGAGTAGGGATAGTTCTCGGCGAACATGTAAATGAGGCCGGACTTCTCGACTGCTTCGCAGAGAGCGACGCCCTCGGCCATGGTGATGCAAGGGGTGCATTCACTCATGACGTGTTTGCCGGCCTGGAGGGTTTTGATGGCAAAGGGGGCGTGCTCGTGGAAGTAGTTGGCGAGGACGACGGCGTCCAAGTCGTGGGCGAGCATCTGGTCGAAATCGGCATAGGTGGAGACGGCGGGGTGCTTGGCTTTGACCGCGGCGAGGGTGGTGGGGGAGTGATCGCAGACGGCGACAAGTTCGAGGCCGGTGGCGGCGGAGTTGTTCATGAAGGTCTGGCCGCGGCGGCCGCCGAGCACGCCAACGCGGATGGCTTTGGACTGCCTGGTTGTTTTGGGCATGGGTAACCTTTCACTGGGTTTTATTGTAATGACAAGAGATGAGGTGGATGGAGGGAAGAACACAGCACTGGTTTGCGCCGTGCTGCGCCACTCCGGTTTTTGTTTTGGATTGAGTTCAGCGTTCGAAGGGGAAGAGCGGTTTGCGGCGGTGTTTGAAGGTGAGCAGTGAGAGGTCTGCGGTGGTGTGGCCGGGGGTGTTCACACGGATGGCGCTTTTGCAGACGCGCTTGTAAGCGCCAATGGGCGCGTGGACGCCTTTGGCGATGAGGATCTGGAAGCTGGCGGGGTCGAGCCCGCAGGTGGATATCTGGTTGAGGCTGGTGGGGTAGGTCCGGTTGGTGGTGAGCTGGATGGTGAGCCCGGTATCGGTTTCGACGACAGCGGTGGGGCCCATGTCGAAGTCGGTCATGCCCCAGTGGGTGACGGTGGTTTCGGTGAACTTGCCGTCGTGAAGTTTCAGCACTTTCACGTCCGCCACCAGAGGCGGGCCGTAGGCTTTGTCGCTCTTGCCACCCATGGAGAGTTTCAGGCGCGCGCCTACGCCTGCGGCCCGGGCTGTGGCCTGGGCCTGGGGGTCCCAGAGGCAGGTGAAGGTTTTAGGGCCGCCGAGCTTGTGGATGACGTTGGCGATGACGACGCCGTCGCCGGGTGCGCCGCCGCCGACATTGTCGCCCATGTCCAGCACGCAGACGGGGCCGGGCCGCTGGGCGGCATCGCGGACGGCGTCCTGCGGGCTGGTGAGAACGGGAGCAAAATCCTCTTTGCGGTCGATGACGTACTGGGCGAGCTCATTGGCGATCTGCTGGGCCAAAGCGGGGTTGTTATCGGTGACGGCCACGAACGCAGAGCCCATTTCGGCGACATCGGAGTAAGCAAAGCCCAGAGCGATGCTGGTGGAGATGACACCCGGCCGCTTGCGCAGCTCATTGGAGAATTTGTAGAGGCTCAGGCAGGGCTCTTCAAAGGTGTGCTGGCGTTCGATGTTGATGGCCAGGGCGGGGAAGCTGGCGGCCTGGGTTGGTTTGATCTCACCCTTGAGCGTGCGGACCATGATGTTGGCGGCGTCGATGCCGCGTTCACGTTGGTCGAGGTGTGGGTTGCAACCGTACATGACCGTGGCGTTTGCCGCGGCGACCATCTGAGGGGAGAGGTTGGTGTGGAGGTCGAGGGTGATGACGATGGGCTTGTCGGGGCCGAACCATTGGCGGACTTTGGTGAGCCAGTAGCCGTCCATGTCTGGGTGGGTTTCGCCGATGGCGGCACCGTGCGGGGCGACGAGGAGGCCATCAAGCGGGCCGGCTTCCTTAAGACCTTTTTCGATGAGCGCGAGCATGTGCTCAAGCGCGGTGTCTTGAATAACGCCTGAGGGCGTGGCGCGGGCCATGAGGATGGGGACAGCGGTGATGCCGGCGTTATCAAGGGCTTCAAAGAAGCCGCCGACTTCGTGGAAGGCTTTGGCCATGCGTGTCCGGACCGCCTGACCGGTGACGAGGATGTCACGCTGGAAGTCTGCCAGGGTGGTGGGGGCGGCCATGAATGAGTTGGATTCGTGCTGGAGACCGATGATGCCAACGCGCATAGAAACCTCATGAAGGGTGAACCGGTTCGTGAGATTCTAAACGCTTTGGCCAAAGCCGGGCTGGGTCAGCCGCGTGGGGCCTGTTTGCACCAGAAGTAGTAGCGGGTGTATTCATTGCCGGAGCTGGTCCAGCCTTCGGATGCGCCGCCTACGGAGATGCTGAAGGGGTAATAGTTGACCTGGGTGAAACCTGAGGAGAGCTCGGGTTTAAAGAGAGATCCGGCGCTTTGAGGCCAGAGGTGCCATTCGATGTGTCCATCTTCCCAGAGCGAGTGGCCGCCTTGGGAGTCGATCCGGTTGTCGGTGCGGCTGATGGCCTTGTCGCCGTTGTGGGCGGCGATGCGGTAAGGGGATGAGTGATTGGATGATTGGAAGTAGTCGGCCAGCAGCGGCTGAGAGTAGAGGGGGTCGTATGTTTTGCCCGAGGCGTTGCGGTAGATGGTTCCCCAAAGTGCCGGATTGCTGGAAGAACCAGGGGTGTAGATGGCCGGACCGGGGACGAGCTTGAGGTAGCCGTTGGCGGTGTATGAGCCGGGAGGCGTGGCGCGGCCAGGCATGTAGCCGGAAGCGGCGTAGAGGTTGTCCAGGAGAGGGGCGGTGTAGGTCCATTCAAAGGTGGTTTTGTCGGGATTTGCGATGGAAGGGCAGTACCGGGTGTGGGACGGCCAGTAGGCTTCCAGCGCCTGGGAGTACGTGAGCTGAGCGTTTAGATTCCAACGGTAACCGCTGGTGGCGGTGCTGCCGGTCTTGGGCTCCAGACGGATGATCCATTCACGGTGATCGGCGCGATAAGCGCCAAAGCCGATGCCGGCCTGGCGCATGACCGATCCGCATTGAGCCTTGATGGCCAACTGGCGAGAGGCCGCCAGGGATGGGAAAACCAAGGCGAAGAGAACCCCGATGATGGCGACGACAACGAGCATCTCAATGAGTGTGAAACCTCGACGGACGCGAAGCGCGATGGATGTGCACGCACGGGGCATGGCCGGAATTCCTGGGGTTTTTCGCGGACTGGAGAGAGGTGAAAAGGCAGTCGTTTATTTATTTACTCAAAGTATCATAAAGATGAATTTAATGAGACGACGCAAAAGTTGCAAAGGATTTTTTCATGGGATTTGAATTTGGCGAGGCAGCGGAAGAATACGCGCGCACAGTGCATCCGCGCGTGGTCTGGACCAACGAGGACCATGCCAGGGTTTTGAATGCGACAAAGGCCGGCGATGGCTTGCGATTGCGCAACGCATTCATGTCTCTGGCGGGCGACGATGCGCGTGGCGTTGCGCAGGCGACATCACAGGTGATGAAGGAAAACATCATCCATGTGCCAGCGCCGGTGCGCCTGGAGCGACTTGCGGCGGCGGCGTGGGTAAACCAGAACGATGCTGGTTTGTTTGATGCGGCGATCAAGACGGTGCGCTGGATGCTTGCCAGCTATGGGCCGACGGGCCCGCGTTTTTATGTCGATGGCGGAGGGCATGGACTGGCCCTGGCGTATGACCTCTTGTGCCATCGGATGGAATCGCCGGATAAAAACGCGCTCATGACGTGGCTGGCGGACAAAGGCGTCAGACGGGTGGTGGCCAGGCTTGAGCCTTCGTACCTGCGTTGTGCGGGAGGGAACCTTCCGCTTGTGGGGATGTTGCAGGCGCTGGTGAATCTGCTGGCTGTCTGGGGAGATCCTCAAGCAGGAGACCTGACCCATGAGCGCGACATGCTGGTCCGGTTCCTGGATGCATCACTGCAGGCAACGACGGGGCCCAACGGCTACCCGGCGGAGGACATGGGTTATGGCGCGATGTGTGCGGCGAAGCTCTATCTGGTGGCCAGCCTGTGCGCCCGGGCGGGGTGGTACGACATTCAGGAAAGGTGCCCACAATTCATGCGGTTTGGCCGGGCGATGCTGCACCTGGTGCAGCCGTGGGGGCAGAACCTGACCAATATCGGGGACCATGGGGACGATTTTGGGATGCGGGAGTTCGTGCTGGCGCGCCTGGCGGCGGTGAATGGCGACCCGGTGTTGTTGTGGCTTTCGGGCACGTTGTCGTATGGAACGCCGCCGTCGCATGTTGAGGTGAAGTTTGAGGATGGACGCAATGTGCCGGTGTCGTGGATGTCGTTGGCGGTGATGGATGAGATGGGTAAGGTGCGTCCGCCTGAGGATGGCGTTGACCCGACGGCGTATTGCGACATGAGCCGGGGCCTGGCGAGTTTCCGGTCCGGTTGGGGGCCGGATGCGACGTATCTTTACCTGGACGGCGGCCAGAGGCCGACCCTGGCGCAGGGGCACGAGCATGACTCAAGCGGGCACTTTGGGCTCAGCGCGATGGGGGAATACTTTGGAATCAGCCCCGGGCGATACAACATCGAACAGGCTGGGCACAGCGTGGTGCTGGTGGACGGAAAGTCCGGCCAATCCACAGGCGGAGAATGGCGCGCGGCGTATTACCAGGGCAGGCTCACCGGGTTTCACCCGGATGGGTTTGTGGATGCGGCGAGCTGTGATAACTCTCAGCAGTCCAACTGTTACTGGTCGTACCGGACTGTAGGGCTGGTGAAGGGCCCGGAGATGCCGGCTTATGGCTGGACGCTGGATGATGTGAATGCAGACCATGGGAAAGTGATGCCGCGGGAATATTGGTGGACGATGCACACCAGCCCGGGAAATGTGATTGAAACCGGTTTAGGCCAGGCAACGGTGCGTGGCCGGATTCATGGAAGCGCGCTGGATGTGTTTTGGGCGACGCCGGATTCGCCGACGCTGCCTGCGCCATATGTGGTGTCGGTGATGCAGGACGAAGCGACACCCAGCTCACACAAGTACATTACGCCGGCGATGCTGGCCAGCGAGCGGGAGAAGCACAAAGATGCGCCGTGGAAACAGGTGCATCATGCGGTGTATTTCCGGCCTCGTCTGGTGGCGAAGGTGACTGGGCCCAACGGGAAGTTTTTGACGCTGATGGTTCCCCGGGCCAAAGGCGCGCCGGAACCGGTGTTCACACGGCTGAAAAACCTGGATGGGCAGATCGCAGTGAGCCTGCGCGTGGGCGACGTGGAAGACACTCTTATCTGCGCCTACGGGCATCGGCTGCTGATTGCTGGGGATATCGATGCCCGGGGCGAGTGGGTGGTGGTGAGGCGGCGGGTATCCACCGGGCAGGTGCTGGCGCGGAGGTTGTTTGGAGGGGCGGGAAGTTTGAAGTGAGAAGTTAAGAGGGGGGCGCAGTGGCGGGTTATTGGGAGCCGCATCATGTGGCTTTGTAGACGTTGCTGCGGGTGGGGCTCAGGCAATTGTCGTTGAGCATGTTGCGGAAATGGCCGGGGGGGACGAAAGGGTCCTGGCCGCAGAGCCAGAGCCACATTTCCTTGCGCAGTTCATATTCCTTGTAGTGATCGCTGATGTCGCCGATGGGTGCGCCCACGTTCCAGTTCACCCTGCGGCTGGCGATGCGGTTGCCTTCGACGGCGTCATGGTTCCAGGAGGGTGAGACCGGTGCGGTCTGCCGGTCAAAGAGGAACTTGAGCATGTGCCGGTCTTTGTCGGAGCGGTTAAGCGTGCCGGCGTGCCACAGGTCGTAGTGGGTGATGGCGACGGTGCCCGCGGGGACGGTGAGGTAACGGGCGCCGCGGATGTTGGTGTAGTTGGCCATGCGGTCGGTAGGGGCGTTGCGCATGTGCGAGCCGGGGAGGATGACGGTGGGGCCCATATCGAGAGTGACATCCTGCGGGTAATACATGGCCAGAACGGTCCAGACCTGACGGTTGCGCACGTTGGTGCCGTCCTGATGCCAGGTCTGGCTCCAGAGGGTTTGGGCTTTGATGGTGTGCAGGTGCCGGTGGGGATTCATGGCGTAGTCGCCCCCCAGGATGCTGGTGAGAGCGCCAGTGAGGATGGGGGTTTCATAGACCTCTTTGAGCCCAGGGACGGCGTCGTAGATGCCATTACCGGGGTTGCGTTCGATGGCGGAGCAGTGTTTGTAAAGCTCATCGTGGAAGGCTTTGGGCTGGGGCAGGGTGACCAAGTGAAAACCGTTGGACACGAAGTCCATCATCTGAGCATCGTCTAAGAGGTGTTGAGTGGGCATGGGGAACCTGATGTCTAAAAGGAGTGGAATCAGACGTATTTTTCGAGAATGAATTCGTAGCCCAGGAGATCGATTTCACGATCATCAAACCGGGCGCGCGGGTCGGGAAACTGGATGACGCGCCAGCCGTCGACGATGGCGTGCTTCACCGTGGCGTAGGTGATCTGGGGCCCGGTGGGGTCGATGGTGGCGGTTTTGCCGAGGTCGGGTTCGTAAAGGGTGGCGTTAAGGACGTGAGCCTGAAGCGAAACGGTATTGGCGTGGAGGTAAAGCAGGCATTGACGCCGATTGGCGGGCGAGGATGCGCGCTCCAACTCGTCGAGGCGGGCGGCGGTGAGCTTGCCGGAGGCCAGCTCGGCCCGGGCGATTTCAAAGAGGGTGGCAAGGGCGCATGTGGTTACTTGACTCATGGGGTTGCTCGTTGAGAAGAATCGGAGGTGGGGAAGAGAAGATCGGCGGCAAGCGTCCCGGTTCGGTGAAGGTGGGCGACCATGGCGTCGTGGGCGGCCTGGGCGTTATGGGCCATGAGGGCGTCGATGATTTTGAGGTGGTCTTTGACGGCCAACCGCTGGGCGTGCTGATGATCGCCCACGGCGAGCCTGACGGCCTGCAGGAAGCCGCGCAGGAGGCCGATTTCACGCATGAGCCGATCATTGCCGGAGTGCCGGGCGATGAGATCATGGAGTTTGCGGTCCAGGGCCATGGCGCGTTTGGACCAGTCGGCGGCGTCTGGGGTGTCTTGCCGGTCCAGCAGGGTGAAGCGGACATGGAGGGCTTCGAGCTTGAGAGAGGCGATTTTGCCGGTGGCGTGACGGATGGCTGCGGCCTCGAGAATGGCACGGAGTTCGTAAATGTCGGTGAGTTGTTTGCGGCCAAAAGGGTTGACGACGGCGCCGCGATTGGCGCGAAGCTCGATGAAGCCGGCGGCGGCGAGCTCCGCCAGGGCTTCGCGCACAGGGGTGCGGCTGACTGCGTGGAGGGAGGCGATGTCCTGCTCAACGAGGCGATCGCCGGCGGCGTATTTACCCCGGATGATCTGGCCGAGAATCTGGATGGCCAGCTTGCCGCGGAAGGCAGTGTCCGGCTCGGATTGTATACCAAATGTCATGATTTAGATAATTGCATACAACTTTTTGGTTGTCAAGGGTTGCTAAAGAAGGGTCTCGGGTCTGGCCAGAGAGAAAGGAGTGGCCAGTGGACGAGGGCGGGGTTTATTTTTCTATGGTGATGCCGCGGCGAGTGGCTTGGTCGACGGCACGGCGGAGTTTGAGGAGGGAGATTGGGCCGGGGTGGAGCGTACCGGTTTCCCATCGTTTGATGGAGATGGTGCTCAGGTGGAGTTTCTTGGCTAGCTGAGATTGAGTGAGGCCCATGGCTTTGCGCACGGCTTGAAGATAGCCGGGGGTTGGTTTTGCTGGGTTGTCGATGGCGAGAGATCGGATCTTGTCGAGATGATCGATACCATCGGGCGTGAAGCACATTTCACCCGTGCGATCGTATTCGACCATTTCAGCGGGAATGGCGATAAAGAGTGTTCGGCCATCGCCGAGGGCCATGGTGTAAGGGATGGTTTTGCGGGCAGGCGTGGCGGTATTTTCGAGGGTTTTCATCAAATTCACCTTATTCGGGCGTAGTAAATCGTCACAAGGATCGAAAGATTCCCATTGGTGTCCTGATCAATGACAATCGTCTTCAAAAAACGTGTTAGGCCGTGAGGATGATCTTGAAAGTTTGTCCGGCTTTGAGGGTTTTGGGTTTGAGGAGGATTTGGCTGCCCAGGCCGGTCAAGGTGAGGGATTTGAGTGAAAGGGAACCGGAGAGGAGTTGGAGTTCGACAGTGCTCCTGGTTTTGGCGGTGTGCTGGGCGACGGAGCCCCAGGCGGAGCCGGTGGAGAAAAACCAGGTGTGCTTGCCGGGCTTGGCTTTGAAGGTGAGGCCGCCGGTGACTGCGGAATAGTTGAAGCCGGTGAGGGCGAGGATGGCACCCCAGGCGATCATGGCGCGGGCGTAGTGGTGCCCGCATTCGGCTTCGTCGAAGGGGTTGCGGCTCAGGCCGTCGTAGCGGGCGCGGATGTCGGCGATGGCGCGCAGGCCTTGCTTTTCCATGCCTTCGTAGATCATGCCCAGGGCTGCGGTGTACTCAAAGCCGGTCATGACTTCGGCGAAGTAGGGGAAGGGTTTGGCGGGACGGGCGCCTCGGGGATAGTCGGCCATGACGAGAGCGCGTTCGTTGCCCATGGCATAGCTGCGCATGTTGTTAAAGCGCTGGTCGAAGTTTTCGACGGTGTTGTATTTCACAATGGAGGCGAGGGTGGTTTTGATCTTCTTCTTGTCGTGCAGGTGGCCCAGGCCCGCGGCGTGGGCGGCGAATTGGCCGACGAGCTGATCCACCAGGCAGCCGGGGCCGAGCTGGAGGTCTGGTGCGGCGAAGTTGGTGGAGCCCATGCCGGCGCAGAGGGAGGGGTGGATGTGGGATTTGTCGGGGATGGGGATGATTTTGTGCTCAAAGTATTCGCCGTTGAAGAGGCGAATGTCCATGAAGGCGCTGCCGGAGTTAAAGAGGGCGTGGCATTTGTCAGCGAAGGCGGTTTCGCCCAGGTAGCGGGCCATCTCTTCACAGGCGCGAAGAGCGGCGAGGTACCAGCCGGTCATCTGAGGGTTGGGGCCGAAGTATTCGACGTCCATGGTGTTGTGCTGGCAGCCTTCCATGAGGCCGTCCTGATCGGCGTCCCACCCGCCTGGGGTCCAGCAGAATTCGAGGGCGCGTTTGGCTTTGGGCCAGAGGGATTTAAGGAAAGCGTCATCTCCGGAAAGCTGCCAATCCCGATAGAGTCGCACGAGCGTGCCCATCTGGCCATCGGCCGCGGCGACATAAAAGCCGGGGAGCTTGTCGAGGGGGAATTCCGTCCGGAAGCACATGACGCCGGTGTCCGCGGTGGAGTGGAGGAATTCGATCTTGCGCATGGACCGGCTGAGATCGCCAAAGAGATAGCCGACGGTTTGTTCGTAGTTCCAGACGTGGGTGCAGTTGCCGTGACAGGAGCCGGCGTGGATGCCCGAGCCCTCCCAGCCGAAGAGGTGGCCGTCGGGCGTTTGAAAGCAGGTCTGGGATCGGAGGGTGGAGATGTTAAAGAGAGCGGCTTCCTTGGCGATGGGGGGAAGGTCGGAGGAGGCCAGAGCCTGGACGAAAGCGACGGTTTTCTTTTCGAGTGCGGGGAGCTGGGGGGCGATTTTTTCCGCGGCGTCCCAGGCGTTTTTGTAGAGCGTGGTGTAGAGGTTGCCGATGGTGAGGTTGTTGAACCAGTCGAGCCGGTTGGGGAAGTGCCAGGTGATGAGGAAGGTGAAGGTGTGGGATTGGCGTGGCTTGAGGTTGGCTTTGACGGCCAGGGAGGCGTGGGGGCGGTCGTGGCCGGCCATGGGGCGTGGGTCTAGCGCGCCGTCGGCGAGGAGGTCTTCCCAGAAGTCGAGGATGCCTTCGGACCAGCCGCCTGTGGTCCAGTCGGTGCGATGGGAGACGCCTGAGGCGGCGGTGGTGGCCAGGGCGAGTGAGCCGTGAAAGGGGGAAGCGATGTCCAGCGTTGGGGCGGTGAGGAGGAGGCCCTGGAGCTGTTGGGTGTGGGTGAAGGTGTTGAGGTTGTCCTTGCCGCCGACGAGGGTGGGGAGGCCGGCGAAGGCGCGGACGGTGTGGCTGGGATCAACGCCGATGAAGTTGGGGATGGAGCCGGCGACGGTGACGGAGAGGGGCTTGGCAGTGCGATTGGTGATGACGGCGCGCAGGGCCATGACGGGGAGGCTGGAGGCGGGAGTATCGCCGGGAACAAGGGGGTTGAAGACTTCCAGGCGTGCTTCAAACGGGAGGGTGTTGTCGGTGAGTTCCACCTGGGCCAAGGGGTAAGCGGCGTGGAATTTTGCGCTCTTAAAGCGAGGCAGCCCATGGTTGATGGCCATGGAGCCAAAGACACCCTGACGTGCGCTGACGGGGAGTGGGCCTTCCAGGAGGCGTGCCATGGGCGTCTGCTTGGGCGACTGCGCGCGGACGGCGAAGAAGGGGCCGAGCCGCTGGGCGGAGCCGGGGTGAAAGCCGAAGGGGATGAAGCCTTTGGCGGGTTTGTTCATCACTTCCCAGTCGCAGAGGTTTCCGCGGCCGCCCAGGGAGATGGTGCCGGTGCCGATGCCGCCTGTGGGCATGGCGATTTGTTCGAGATGGGTGGCCGGATAGGTTTTGAGAATGGGCCAGGCGGGGTTGGTGTTTGGCATAGTGTTATCGAGCATAACACTAAAATGTGGGTGGATCAGGGGGGCCTGCGGTCTTGTCGGGTTTGGGGTTTCGGGTACGGGTAAGAGTGGAAAAGCGATGAAGTAAGAAGCTGAAACGTCTACAAGAACGGCCCAGTGGGCCATACCAATTCACGACACACAGGCATCACCTTTCCACCGTCGGCTCTACTCCAGACCCGAACCCCGAAAAGGCCGCAGGCTTCTTATTCTGCAAGGGCAGGTTGAATTTCTTTGTTATTCGTGGGGCGGCTTGGCGGGCTCTTGAAAGTCTTTGTCGAAGTCGTCGGGGCTGAGCTTGCGACCCTGGGTGTTGCCGCGGAGAGTGTAGGCGATGCGGATGGATGCTCTTGTGGTTTTGGCGATGGTGTCGCTGGTGTATGGCTGTGGATTGTTTTCTTTCAGAAGCTGCTTGAGGGTGGCGACGGATTCATCAGTCCGGTTGAAGGCGAGCGCGTAGATGGCCTGGACTCTGGCTGGGCTCTTCTTGTCGGTCGCGATGGCGATGAGCCGGGGGGTGAAGGAATCATCGCTTAGCTGTTGGGCCGCCAGGGCGGCTTCGGCGTGGGATGCGGGGTGGTCCGGGGAGAGGGAGATGGCGATGAGCTTTTTGATTTTGTCCTGAGGCACGCCGGTGTTTTGAAGCAGGCGGACCATGCCGTTGGTGAGGCCGTTTTTGGTGGCCGATTCGATGAGGGCCTCGGTGTTTTTCTCGTCTTTGGGGAGGTAGCACTCGATCGCTTCCCCGGCCCAGAAGGCGGCATTGCCGCTGTCAGGCGTGTTCATGGCCTTGACCAATGCGGGGAGGATCCGCGGGTCTCGGGTGTACATGAGTTTTTGAATGAGCGGGCTGGCTTTGTCGTCGCCGGGTTCGCGTTTGGCGGCCAGGACGGCGGTGAGCTGCGCGGAGAGGTCTTTGATGTAAGCGGCCATTTCTTCATCGGTGCGGGGCGTCACGGTGATATCGATGGAGGGCGAAATGACGTAAGGGTTGTCCTTGAAGAGATGGTACGACCCGATGACTGTGTATTTGCCGGGCTGAGAGATGAGCACCCAGCGGTTTAAGACGATGGTTTTGGTGAAGGATTTGCCGGGCGCCAGTGTGGCGCTGGGTGCGAGTCCGCCGAAGAAAAATGCGCCCTTGAGAACTTCACGCGGATCGGGGAGAGGAGCGCCGTTTTTGGCGGCCGTGAGTTTGAATTCAGGCATTCGGCCGGAACGGTCGTAGCTTCGGTCCCAGTATTCGTAAGGTGCGGTTCCGGTGTTGGTGATCTCAAAGACGATGGGGATTTCGTCGCCGGCTTTGAAGGATTGCTGATCGCTGCGGATGGCGAGGGTGAGCTTGGGTTGATCCGCAGGCTGGTCGGCGGGTTGTGCCCGGGCAGGGGAGGCCAGGATCAGGATGAGAAGGGCGGCGAAGGCGAAGAATAGACGATGGGACACCGGAAACCTCCTGGGGTAAGCCAAAATATTGACATCATTCTAGACTCCAGAGGAGGTGGATTGTTCTGGAAGATTTTGTGGATTTAGATGGGGGGCGTTTGAGATGGAGAGGTAAAGAACACCGGTTTGTGGGCGGTGCTGTTTGGGTGATTTGGTTGTTGAGGGGACTTGTGTGTGGCGTGGTGGGCCTCGGGGACTCGGCCGCACCCTACGAGGG
>CAZIWA010000055.1:0-20155 GCA_964542875.1 uncultured Phycisphaeraceae bacterium | reverse complement strand
GGGGACTTGTGTGTGGCGTGGTGGGCCTCGGGGACTCGGCCGCACCCTACGAGGGGAGATTTGGAATAAAAGAGCACCGGTTTGTGGGCGGTGCTGTTTGGGTGATTTGGTTGTTGGGGGGACTTGTGTGCGGCGTGGTGGGCCTCGAGGATTCGGCCGCACCCTACGGCGGAGATTTAGAATCCGGGGGTGAGACCGGCTTTTTTGAGGTGGTCACGGGCGATCTGGGCGGTCACCGGGTAGTAGCCTTCCTTGGCAACGAGCTGCTGGCCTTCCTTGCTGTAGATGAAGGCGATGTATTCCCGCTGAAGGTCGGTGAGCTTGCCGGTGGGTGGGACGTCGACGGCGATGTAGAGGTAGCGGGCCAGGGGGTAGGTGCCGGCGTAAGCGGTGGCGGCGTCAGCGACGACGAAGGGCTTGCCTTTGGCGTCGGCCAGAGGAACGGTGGCAACGCCGGGGGTTTTATAGGCGATGCCGGAGAAGCCGATGGCGCCGGGGTCTTTTTCAATCGTGGCGACGACCTCGTGGCTGCCGACTTTTTCCAGATTGGTTTCTTTAAAGGCACCCTTTTTCATGACGTGCTCTTTGAAGAAGCTGTAAGTGCCGGAGGTTTTGTTGCGGCTGACGACGAGGATGGGCAGGTTGGCATAGGAACCGGTGAGCCCCAGTTGGCCCCAGGTGGTGGTGTCGGGATTGCCCAACAGGCGCGAGGAGGAAAAGATGGCGTCGAGCTGAGGGAAGGTGAGGCCGGTCTGGGCGATGGGGTTGTCCTTGTGGACGTAGACGGCCAGGGCGTCCACCGCGACGGGGAGGAGCGTGACCTGGTAGCCCTTGCGGTCGATGAAGTTCTTGATTTCCGCATCGTTGAGTTTTCGGCTCATGGGGCCAAAATCAGATGCGCCGTCGAGCAGCGCGGGGATGGCGGTGCCGGAGCCTTTACCTTCGTGCATGTAGACAAGATTGGGATGGAACTGCGCAAACGCGGCCCACCAGTGGTTGGCGAGGTTGTCCATGGTGTCGGACCCGACCGTGCGGGCGCGGGCCTTGATGCTGGATTTGGCGGCGTAGCTGGGGAAGTCCAGGTCGACCATGACGGCAGGGGCTGCGGCCGGAGCAGGCGCGGGCGCAGGGGTGGCGGAAGCAGGGGCCGGGGCCGGAGGAGCCACGACGGCGACAGGGGCCGAGGGCTGGGTTTCAACCTGGTTTCTCGGGGGGACATCAAACGGCAAGCGCTTGGAGATCACAACCCGCTGCCCCGGCTGAGTGGCGGGTTGTGTGGCGGGCTGGGTGTGGGAGCAGCCAAAGAGGAAGAGGAGTGCCAATGGGGTGAGACGGTGACGCATGAAGGTTTCTCCTGTGTTGAACGTGGGCAGGGTAAACCGGGGTTGTTGATGGGATGTTTGGGATTGGTGATGACGGGGTTATGGGCGATGGAAATTAAATACGCCGCAGATGGCCTGCGGCGTTATAGGGTCAGTGATGGGCTCTCTCCCGATTTGCGGTCGTAAAACGGGATGTGGGATTACGACGAAGAGGTCTAATCCGACCGCTTCAGAGTTTATGGGCAAGAAGCATCATTGATGCCGGGGTTTAGATCCGGTGGTCTTTGTTGTCGGAGCGGAGGCGGTAGCGCTTGGAATCGAGGTTGTGGTTGGCCTGGATGTAGCGGGTGGTGCCGTATTGGCCACGCATGAGGAGGCTGGAGGTGATGGCCTGATTGGCCTCCATGCGGACGCCTTTGAGGAGGGTGGAATCCGAGACGCCGGTGGCGGCGAAGAGGATGCGGTTGCCTTTGGCGAGGTCGTCGGCGTGGTAGACGCGGCAGAGGTCCTTGTCGGTGACGCCGCTGGCCTTGAGGGAGGCGCGTTCTTCTTCGTCCTTGGGCCACATCTGGCAGATGATGTCGCCGCCGAGGCACTTGATGCCGGCTGCGGCGAGGACGGCTTCGGGTGAGCCGCCTGTGCCCATGTAGACGTCGACGCCGGAGCCGGGGATGGCGGGTGCGATGGCGCCGGCGATGTCGCCGTCGGAGATCATGCGGATGGCTGCGCCAGCCTTGCGTACTTCGTCGATGAGCTTGGCGTTGCGGGGACGGTCGAGGATGACGACGGTGAGGTCTTGAAGACGCTTGCCGAGCTTGAGGGCGAGGATTTCAAGGTTGTCCTGGACGGGGGCATCGAGCCGGATTCGGCCGGGGCCGACTTTGACCTTGGGGCCGAAGCTGATCTTGTTCATGTAGAAGCTGGGGATGTCGGCCAGGGCGGTCATGGGGTCGATGGATTCGTCTTCGAGGGTGCAGGCGGCGATGACGCTGATGGCGCCGGGGAGGCCCTTGGAGACGATGGTGGTGCCGTCGACGGGGTCGAGGGCGATGGCCATGCGCAGAGCCTTGGGGCTCCACATGCCGAGTTTTTCGCCTTTGAAGATGCCTGGGGCGTTGTCCTTGATGCCTTCGCCGATGGTGACGGTGCCGGAGATGTCGACGGTGTCGAAGTGGCCGCGGATGGCGTCAGAGGCGGCGAAGTCGGCGGCTTCCTTGTCGCCTTTTCCCATCCACTTATAGGCGGCGAGGGCAGCGGTTTCGGTGGCTCGGATGAACTCAAAACCCAGGACGCGTTCAAGGTCGTAAGTGGTCGGCTGCTTGACGGGGTCTGACATGGTCAACTCCTGGCGGGCGATTGAATGTTGTTTGGTAGGAACCCAAAGGGAGCATGACTCTAATCACAAGGCCACGTGTAAAGCCAGAGCAAAAAAGCGATACGGCGTTCAAATAGGCGGGACGGAAGGGGAATTTCGCGGGATATGGGCAGTGGCGTTTTGACGCACAGAGACAGCGCTTTGGAAAAAGAGTTTTTTCGTTGCGTGAAGTAAGGCTTGAGATGAGTGGGGTTTAGAGGCCTGCGTCGGATGCGCCGTTGAGGGTGATGGGGCGGCTGAAAAAGAGGTTGGTGGACCAGTTGAAGAGCCGGAAGTCGACATGGCCGTCGACGAAGCCGATGTTGAGGCCGGCGCGCTGGTGGCGGAGGTTGGCGATGGTGGTGATGCCGTTGACGCCGCCGATGCGCCAGAGTTCGGGGAAGGTCTGGAGGTTGTTGGACTCCATGGCCAATGCGGTGTTGGAAGGAACCTTGATGCTGTCGAACCGGAGCCAGGTGGTTCGGCTGTAGACGTTCAAGATGCGTTCATTGGCGGCGTAGGGGGGAGAGTTGACCTGATAGGGAGAGTCCGGGCAGCCTCGGGCTGACCAGTAGAACTTTTTGGAGTTGTATGTCCGGTCGGTGGCGTCACGGGAGACCCGATAGCTGAAGTAAGGGTCCAGGCCGGTGAATGCCGGGAGGGATGCGTTGGCGTCTGAACCGACGAGCCAGTTGGGCCAGCCTTCTTCGACGCTGGATGTGGAGTAGGTGGGCGGGCCGAAGGATTTGTTGTCCGCTGCGTAGACCTCCATGGTGGCGATGAGGGTGCGCAGGGTGGTGGTGCAGTGAAGCTTGCGGGCCTGGTCGCGTGCGCGCTTGAGCGTGGGGAGCAGGAGCGAAAGGCAGATGGCGACGATGGCCATGACGGCGAGCAACTCGACGATGGAGAAGCCGGTTTTGCGCGACTGTGTCATGGCCGGGGCCTTTGGGAACGGGGTTGTCTGGCGAGGCTGGAAAAGAAATGAGACAAGATTCAGTTTAGTGGAGATGAGGGCACAGATTAGGTGTGATTTTGTGATGTGCGGCGTGTGATAGGGGGATGTGGAAATGAAAACCCCCGACCGTGCGGGGCGTGGTCGGGGGGAAGGAGTTATGGGCGGGTGTTTTTTTTAATCGTTGCGTTGAGGACATTTGTTGGCGATCGTCACCTCATGACGGTCAATTAAGGTAAGGGTGAAGAGACCAAAAAAAAGGGCAGAGAGAGCTGAGTCGTTACAGGCTGATTGGCATGGATGCAGGCGCGTGCAAGAGGATCTTTTTTCCATGTTTACCAGGGCCTACGCGCTCAGAAGCGCTGCGACCCTGGCTGTCATAGGGCCGTGCCTTGAGCACTACGAAGAGGAGGCAAGCGGCTTAATTGAACCGTATTGACCCTCCCCAGCCCCCAGGAGGGAGAGGGGCCAGAGTGGTTATTTCTCGGCGAACTTGTCTTCCGTGACGAGTTTGAAGGCGGCCGAGGGCTTGGATTCAACCTTGTCGGCGCCGGTCTGGGTGAGGAAGAGGTAGACCGGGAGGCCGGGCTGGAAGCCGACGACGGTCTTGCTGTCCTTGACGGCGCCGTCGAAGAGCTCGGCACCGCGGCCGTCCTGGAAGGTGGAGATGTAGAGCTTGTAGGTGACGGCGGGTTCTTCCTTGAAGTGGATGATCATGCGGCGGCCGTCATTGAACTGGACGGGTTCATCAAACTTGGTGATGGCCGGGGCCGGAACCGTGGAGTGCGCCAGGTTGGCCATGGGGTTCTGGGTGGGGCCCACCCAGGTGACGGGCGCCATGGCGATCTGGTTGTACTTCACGGCGTCGCTGGTGGCGTCTGCATCCTTGGCGTACTCGGCGACTAAGCCGGACAGGGCGTAGCTGCGATCCTTGACCAGACGGAGCTGGCCGAGGTAGAGCGATTCATTGCGGGTCTCGACGATGATCCGGTCAAGGGTGAGGGGGAGATCGACGATGCCGTCGCCGTGTTCGGACTTCCACCATGTGGATTCAAGTTCGCGGAACTTGTCATAAGGGGCGTTGGAGGGGAGCGGGAAGCGGACGTAGCGCCTGCCCTCATGCTTGACGTAGGACCAGGTGTGGGCGTCGTCGCAGTTCCAGTCGTTCTTGGTGCCGATGGAGGTCCAGATTTCGCCGTTGGCGTCCTTGAGCTGATAGATGACGCGGCCCCAGGAGCTGTTGCCGTCGACCCACATGCCCAGCGCGGAGGCCTTGCCGGGGATGGTGATGGTCTGCTTGGGGACGATGGAGCCGTAGCGGATGGCCAGCGGGCGGTCGCCCTGGGGCTGAAGGGCCAGGGAGACGGTGGCTTTGTCTGCGCCGGTTTCGGCGAAGGACGCGGAAACGCCCTTGTCGGAGGTCCGATAGGTGCCGAAGTGGTTGGTTTCGTAAGAGTGCTGCTCCGCGCCGTCGTAGGACCAGGCGGTCTTGGTGAACTTGGTGAGCGGCTTGGTGACGGGTGCGGGCTTGTCCTGATAGACAGGCGCGCCGAAGGCGAAGGACTTGATGTTCAAGCCTTCCACCCAGATGGGGCTCTCAGAGAGGGTGACGACGGCCTTGCCGTTTTTGATTTCCAGGGGAACGGGGTTGCCCATGGCATCGGTGACGGTGCCCGTGCCGGGGCCGACGTTGAGGGTGGCCTGAACGGAGCCGGTGGCCCGCCAGAGGCAGTACATGGGCTGGCCTTTGGCGTTTTTAAAGGACATGGCGTAGGTGGTGAGGACGCCGGTGTCGACGGGGCCGATCACCTCGGCGTTGCAGAGCTTGGTGGTGGCCGTGTTGATCGCGGCGACGGCAGGCTTGGGGCACACGAGCGGGATGCGTTCGTAGACGCCCGCGCCGTAGTGTTCTGCGCCGTAGTAGTTGCCGGCGTCAAAGGGAACCACGCCGGCTTCGAACCGGTCGATGCCGTAGGCCAGGCCGTGCATGTAGTAGCGGACGTAGTTTTCTTCCTGTTCGTTGTAGGTGAGGGCGCCGGGGTTGGTGTTGAGGAAGGGGCCTTCGCACCAGGCGATGGGGAGCTGAGGCCAGCCCATGCGCTTGGCTTCGGCGCGGAGGTTCCACAGGCCGTTGATGGTGCCGGTGCCGGTGGGGAGCTCAGGGGTGAGTTCGAACATCGGGGCGTCCAGGCCGTAGGCGTCGACGAGCTCTTTGGGGAAGTTGTATTCCATGAAGCCGACGGTGAGGGAGGAGCCGCCCCATTGGAGGGTGAGGCGGGCTTCGGGGTAGTGCTTCCTCATGAAGGTGCCGATGTCGGTGAAGATCTTGATCTGGCGCTTGATGTTGGCGTCGACTTTTTCGCTGAATTTGTAGGGGCCCTGGCCGGTGTAGCGGGGGTTTGGGCCGTAGGGGAAGACGTGATCGTAGTACCACTCGCCGCCGTAGTAGTAGGAGAGGTTTTTCCAGAGCTTGTAAGGCTCGACCATGTTTTTGTTTTCGTCATCAAGCATTTTCTTGATGGCGTCGGGGTCGTTTTCCTTATGGCGGTGGTAGAGGGCGACGATGGTGTGCGGTCCGCCGGGGAGGAGGTCGTATTTGGGGAAGCTGGCCAGGTCGTAGAAGCCGGTGTGGGGTGAGCCCCAGCGCATGCCGAGGCGGCGGAAGAGGGCGAGGATGCGGTCGTTTGCTTTGGGGTCGGGGCCTGTGGGGGTGTAGTGCCCCAGGAGCTCCCATACGCCAAAGCGGATTTCCTTGGGGTCTGTGCCGTAGGTGCGGGTGTTTTTGGGAAGGATGACCAGGGAGAGGGTGTTGGTGCGGGTGACGCCGGCTGCGGAGACGGTGATGTTGAGCTTGTGCCAGCCGAGTTTTTTGATGGCAGAGAGGTCGAGGGAGGCCGGTGCGGTGGCACCGGGAGCGACGGTGACGGAGGCGGTGGCCTGCTGGGTTTCGGTCTTGTCGTAGCTTTCGGTGGCGAGGGTGACTTTGGCTTCCAGCGGCGCAGAGGAAGTGTTGGTGACGGGGATGCTGTAGGCGATTTTTTCCGGCTGCTCAAAGGTGTGGGCGTAGGCCGCGGGCTGGACGTCGTAATCGAAGGGGGCTTCCTCAAGGGTGAGCCCGTAGATCTTCAGAGAGCTGGCGGGGCCCGCGGGGTGGTAGCCGAAGTAGATGGGGTCGGGATAGCTGCGGTTGAGGGCGACGGGCTTGGTGATCTGGAGATCGATCACGCCGTTGCGCTGGTCGATGAGGCCGTAGAGCCCGTTGGTGTCGACGGGGACTTTAACGAGGTAAAGGGTTTTGCCTTCGGGAGTGGTCTGGGAGAGCTTCCGGGCCAGACCCTTGGAGATGGCGTCCGGAGTGATTTCAAAGTTGGACGAGGCGGGGTAGCCGGCGTCGCCCTTGTAGAAGCGGAGGGTGCCGGCGGGGACGGCGTTGGGGTCTGAACTATCGACAGCGGCCAACACCCAGACATTCTGGTAGGGCTTGAAGGGGACACGCAGGGAGGCTTCGGCGGGGTCGACTTCCATGCCGGTGCCCCAGGCGCGCGACGCGTTGACGTAAGGCGCGTTGGGGCCGGTGCCGTGGGTGAGGCGGTAGCGGTAAAGGGACTTGGAAAGGTCGATGGGGACAGCGCCGGCGGCGGGCACGCGGAAGGGAATTTTGAGCGTGGGCTCCATGACGCTGGCGCCGGGCGTGCCGGGGACGGGCTGGGCGTAGAGATCGCCGAGGGTGAGGGCGTTAAAGCGGCCTGTGAGCTGGGGCTTTTCCAGCGAGATGGAGGAGACGACCGCGCTGGGGCGGAGTGTTGCGCCGAACTTGACCGCGGCGGGCGCGGGGAGGGCGATCTGAGCGACGAGGCGGTCATCAAGCCAGATCTGACGGAGGTTGGGCAGGACGATGAGCTTGACGACGAATGTTTTGGAGGAGAAGGGGGCAAGGTCCTGATAGGCGGCACCGATTTCGGCGCGGTCGCGGGGGTTCCAGAGGTTCTTGGTGGCTTCAAAGCGCCAGCCGTAACGCGCGGAGCCGGCTGGTTTGTAGCGGCTCTGGTAGGACTTTGCGCCTTCGATGACGGCGTCCATGGGTTGGCCGTCGGCGGTGCAGGTGAAGAGAAGTCCGTTTTCGGTCGTGCGCTGGACCATGAAGGAGATGGCAGCGGCTTTGGCAGCGGCCTTGGCGGAAGACTTGCTGCCGGTGGCGGCGGGGGCTTCGGGGGCGGCGGCGTAGAGAGTGGCCCATTCCTTGACCTGGGCGAGGTTGAGGGTGTAGGTGGCCTGGATGGGGGCGGCGAGGAAGGCGTCATTTTCCGCTGTGGCGGTGAGGGGCTGGTTGGGCTCCGCGGTGAGGCCGGTGGGGGTGAGAGAGGGTTTGCCGGTGAGGGTCCAGCCTGTTGTGGGGCTGGACTGGGCGAACTTCACCTGGCTGGCAGGCTGCTGGAAGGACCAGCCGGTGGTGTCGACGGGGGGGAAGTTATCAGAGGATGTTGCACTTTGGCAGCCCATGAGCAAGGCGACCAGGACGGTGACGGTGAGGGATTTGCGCATGGGGGCTCCTGGCATGGAATTATTAAAAGTGGAACGAAATGCGATGAGCTAAAGCAGACGCACCGAGGGGGTGCGGGTTCCGGTATGGATTTAGAATATAGCGGAATATCAGGTGATCGGAAGGAGAATTGTTTAAGTCGCCCGGGGCGTGGCGTGATTTTGTGGGTTTGCCAAGAAATCTGGCTTAAACAACGTTGTGGTTAAAGGGTGGTGAGTTGAAAGGTTGAATTGAATAAGGTTGATGAATGGTGTTGTTTAACCTAAATATTAAGTGAAATATAGAGTTTGTTTGAATTGGCAGGGGGTGGGGATTTTGACGAAATGAAAACCCCCTGCGCGTTGATGGCGCAGGGGGTTAAACGGGGAAAGATTGTTGAGTGATCAGCCGTTCCAGAAGACGGAGGGCATGCTGCGCAGGGCGTTTCGGGTGTCGTAACGGACGTGGCCGTCGATGAAGAGGGAGTTCCAGCCGCGTTTGTGGTTGGCGCGGATGGTGTTGGAGGCGGAGCTGATGACGCCGAATTCGTCTTCGATCCAGAAGGCGGTGGTGAAATAGAAGGAGTTGGTGAGGAGGGTGTTGGAGACGGAGATGCCGCCTGACCAGTTTGCGCCGTTGGCAAAGGGGAGGTTTGCACCGTTGACGACTTCGCCGATGAGGAGCGTTTCGCCCGCGGAGCGGACGCTGCGACCGGTTCTGGCGGTGAGCAATTGGCCGGCATTGGTGTATGGGTTTAAGCCAGAACTGGTGTTGCCCCAGTTGCCGGGAAAGAAGTGGCCGTTCATGCCGAAGGACGGCGGGGGCTGGGCTTGCTGGTTACCGGTATTGTAGGGCTGCCAGTATTCGGCGGGGCAGCGCAGGGCGGGGACGTTGGTGGTGTTTTCCTTGTATTCGCCCAAGTAGGGGGAGAGCATGACCATCCAGGGGCGGTTGGGGTTGAGCGAGCCGTAGGTGTAGGGGTAGGTGTCGTATTTTGAGGGATTGATGAAGGGGTAGGCGTCGCGGTTTTGCATGAGGTAGTTGGTGAAGGCGGTGGCGATCTGACGCTCACGCCCCATGCAGAGGGTTTTTTGAGCGACCGCGCGGGCATCTTTGATGGACGGGAGAATCAGGGCCATGAGGACGGCGATGATGGAGATGACGACGAGCAGTTCAATGAGCGTGAAAGCCAAGGGCGTGCGTGATTCGGCGGAAGACATGATTTGGCTCCAAACGGGGAGTTTTTCCGAAGTCGGATGAAATGAATACTGATGAAGAATTGATCATAGCGCGGAGGGAAAGCCGTTGCAATTGAAATGTCATGACAGATTTTCGAGGGAGGAGTGCACGTGCCAAATTGTCCATGGGTATCCACAGTCTCCATTGGTTTGAGGTGATTGCCGATCTAGGATGGGGGTCAATTCCTTTAATCCTCATCTTTTACAGGGGACATTTCTTGACCAATACCCTTGTTTCAGCCCAGCGTGCCCGTGGATTCACTCTTATCGAAATGCTCGTGACGATTTCGATCGTTGCGGTTTTGCTGGCGATGCTGCTGCCTTCGCTGCAGAAGGCGAAACTGCAGGCGCAGAAGGTGCAATGCCTGGCGCTGCTCCGGCAGACAGGCCTGCTGACGGGGCTGTACAACAACGACAATCGCGGGCTGTTTCCCAACGAGAGCATGGATGCGCGGGCCGGGCTGCTGGCGTATATCGGGACGGGAGCGCCGAATGTGTTTTTGTGCCCCGCGACGGTGGGCAAGCCGCGTGTGGGGTGGGACTGGGATGCGGCGCGGGTTTACGGCGGGGCGTACTACGCGGACGGGAGCAACAGTTACGGGTTCAACATGCACCTTCGGGGTTACGACAACTACGGCGAGTGGGGTGTGTGGGCGCAGTGGTGGAACAGCGGACGCGGACCGCGGATGACGGCGGATCGGGTGGCGGCGCCGGACGCGACGTTCTGGATGGTGGACGCGACGAGCACGCGGTTTGACGTGTCATATCAATACTTTCTTGCGCCTTACCGGCACGGCGGGCCGGCCAACGTGGATGACCCGGCGTGCCAGAGCCTGGAAGCGCCGGGCGCGGAAGGGTTTCAGTCGTCGTTTGTGGATGGTCACGCGGCATGGGTGCGCTGGGATGTGTGGACGACCTGGCGGACGACGAATTGGCCCGAGTCGCAGCCGTATTCTTGGAAGGGGTCGCGCCGGGAGTGGTAAGGGTGAGGTTAAAGCATGTGGAATCATCAAGCGTTCACGCGCCCGGAGTATCGGGGGTATCGGGTGACGGGGGCTTTGAGGGGGCTCATGCCGGTCTGGATGTTTTGAGGGTCTGACGGCGGCGAAAAGTCTTGACTGTTGATTGTCATGACATAGGATGGATTTACATTTCAGGCAGCGAGTGACGTTGATTGATTTGATTTCAGAAGGGTTGCGTATGGCGATGCGAAGATGCTGCATCTATAAAACATCTGGTTTTACGCTTGTGGAATTACTGGTGGTGATCGCCATTGTGGGTGTGCTGGTGGCGATGATGGTGCCAACCCTGACTGAGGCGCGCGGACGGGCGCAGCAGGTGACGTGCGCGAGCCAGGAGCGGCAGATTTTGATTGGATTTGCGGGGTATCTGAACGACTGGAAGCGTACGTACCCGTTTGCCAATCCATCTGACCCGGCGGGGCTCACGGATCCTGCGGAACGCAACAGTTGGCCGGCGGCGACGAACAACCCGTGGATGTACAACCTGCGGGCGTATCTTGGGAACTATGCGAGAAATGCCTCGGTGAAGGTGCTGCAGTGCCCGCGGAACCCGTGGCCGCATTGGGTTTCGACCACGCAGAACAGTCCCGCGACCTCGTATGGGATGAACACCAATGGTTTTCCCGGAAACTTTCATTCATCAGTTGCAGGATTTCCGCTAGTGGCGGCACGGACGGAAGACAAGGTTCTGCAACCTTCGCGGGTGCTGCTTTTGGGAGAGAACCCCAACGGGCTCAACACGGAGCTTGGGCGCAGCTTCGCTTCGGTGGATGTGACGGAAGCGGGCTTCCGGTCCGCGGTGGCGTATTCCGCGCCCGCGTCGGCGGGCGGGTACTGGTACACGGATGAAATCGCCGGCCGGAGTCTGCCTTCGGCGGGGAACCCCGTGGTCCGGGTGAACCACAAGCTGGGATGGAACTCGGGGATGGCGGATGGATCGGTGAAGTTCAGCAGCAAGGCGCAACTCAGAACGTGGGCGGATCAAGGGACGGTCGCGGGGATCAGTGAAGGCGCGATGTTCTGGCACAACAGGTGAGCGTGTGAGGTGTGAGTTACGAAGTATGAAATAAGAGCTGGGATTGTGGCCGGAGAAGAAGTGTGGTTTGACGCTTGGGAGGCGGGGGCTTAGTGTCCGGGTCTATGAAACCGCGGAAATACATCTTGAGCATCTCGTGCCCGGATCGGGTGGGCATTGTGGCCGCAGTGAGCGGGCTGATTTCGTCTTTTGACGGGTCGATCATCGAAGCCAGCTATCACGCCGACCCCGACAAGGGTTGGTTTTTCATGCGCACGGAGATCCTGGCGCAGTCGCTGCCGTTTGGGCTTGATGGGTTCAAAGAAGCATTCGCGCCGGTGGCGGCTCGGTTTGGGATGGATTGGAAAGTGGCCGATACCCATGCGAAAAAACGGGTGGCGATCCTGGTGAGCAAGGAAGAGCACTGCCTGAGCGATCTGCTGCACCGGTGGCGGTCCAACGAATTGGAGTTTGAGCTGACGTGCGTGATTTCCAACCACGATGTGCTTCGGCGCTACGTGGAATGGCACGGGGTGCCGTATCACACGGTGCCGATCGAGAAGGAAAACAAGACGCCGGGGTTTGAGCAGACCGAGCGGCTGCTGACAGAGATGCAGCCGGAGCTGGTGATCCTGGCCCGGTACATGCAGGTGCTGCCCGCGGGGATGTGCAGTCGGTGGCTGGGGAAGATCATCAACATCCATCACGGGTTTCTGCCCAGCTTCATGGGGGCACGGCCTTACCACCAGGCGTATGAACGCGGGGTGAAGCTCATCGGCGCGACTTCGCACTATGTGACGGAAGACCTGGATAACGGGCCGATCATCGAGCAGGATGTGATCCGGGTGGACCATGGCGACAGCACGGATGATTTGACCCGGCTGGGCCGGGACGTGGAGAAGACGGTGCTGGCGCGCGCGGTTCGGTGGGCGCTGGAAGACCGGATTCTGGTGCATGGGAAGAAGACGGTGGTGTTTAAGTAGAAAGGGTCTGGGGTTCAGGGTCTGGGGTCTGATCAGAGTTGGAGGAACGTGTGGGCGAACCGAGCGGCGGTTCGTTTTTCCATTCGGATTGCGAGACGCGGTGGCGGGCGTATTGGCGAAAAGACCCGGAGCGGGCGAGAGCGGTTTTACTGCGTGTGGGGCGGTCGTTTCATGCGACGAGCACGCAGGGGATGTTTGCGGCGCATGCAGGCGTGTATGAAGCGATCAAGGATGATCCGGAGGCGATTGCGTGTTACGGAGGGGAAGCGTTTGAGCAGAGCAGGGTGTATGCGGATGTGTGGCGGGGGATTGAAAAGGAGTGAGAGGAGATCAGCGGGCAGAATTTTTAGCACGATTTACAAGATTTTGCAGGATTCACATGCTTGGTTTTCGGCTGGCGGTGGCGAGTGCGCTGTGCGGGGTTTTGAAGAGAAATTTTTAGAAAACGCGCCATGGTCCGCGGAGGGTCAGGGGGTTTCGAGGATGACGCGCAGGCCGATGTAGTTGGCTTTGAGGACGGGGGAGTAGAAGCTGCGGTTGGCGCAGCGGGCCTGGGTGGCGTAGTGCTTCCAGGAGCCGCCTCGGAGGACACGGGAGAGTTGTTCGGGGGGGCCGGACTCTTCGGGGCCTTTGGGGTCGGTGACGTCGGTGACGGGGTATTGGGCGTAGAGGTCGGAGGTCCATTCCATGACGTTGCCGTGCATGTCTTTGAGGCCCCAGGCGTTGGCGGCGAAGGTGCCGACGTAGAGGGTTTTCATGCGTGAGGCAGAAGAGGCGGCACCAGGAAAGGGTTCGTAGCCATCGATGTTGGCCTGGTCGGCGGTGAGGGAGGGGCCGGCGTTGAAGGCGGTGTTGGTGCCGGCGCGGGCGGCGTATTCCCATTGGGCTTCTGTGGGGAGGCGGTAGGTTTTGCCTTCGCGCTGGCTGAGTCGCTGGCAGAAGGCGAGGGCTTCGGCGTAGGAGACGCCGTCGACGGGGAGGTCGTCACCGAGGAAGCGCCCGCCTCGGATATCGTCGGGGTGGATGCCGTCGGGGGATTTGTAGTCTTTGCCCATGACGTCCTGCCATTGGGCCTGGGTGACTTCGGTGACGCTCATGAAGAAGCCGCGAGTGAGTTTCACTTTGTGCCGACGCTCATCGTCTTTGCGGCCGGGCTCGTCTGGGGGTGAGCCCATGAGGAATTCGCCTGGGGGGATGTAGGCGAGGGCCATTTTGGCGGAGTTGACGATGGTCTGACCGGGTTTGAGGGTGTAGTAGGTTTTGATCTTGGCCTGGAGTTCTTTGGCCTGTGCGTGGGAAGGCTGAAGGGCGAGGAGTTCATCGAGTGCGGCGAGGGCGGCCTTGCCTTGCTGGGGGTTGTCGTTTTCGCGGGCTTTGGTGAAGAGGTCAGAGATTTTGGTGTTCAAGAGAGCGGCCTGACGGGCGTCGGCCTGGGCCTTGGCGAGCCGTGCGGCCTGGATGGCGGTGTCGAGGGTGCCGTTGGCCTGACGCAGGAGATCCACAGCGGTGGCAGGGTCCTGGGTTTGCGCCGCCTGGGTGGCTTTGTCCAGAAGGGCCTGGGCTTGCGCAGCGGCCTGGGGGGCGAGGCGCGCATCGTCGGAGGCAAGGGTTTTGGCGAGGGTGGATTTGTGCTGGTTCAAGGCGGACCAGGCAAGGGCTTTGGTTTCGGCGACGGCGTATTGGGAAGCGGCGTTGTTCCAGGCGGTCTGAGCGGAGGCGAAGTCGCCTAAGGCGAAAGAGCGCTGACCCTGAGCTTCGGACTGGGCGGCCTTGGACATTTCTTCAACGGCTTCACGCGGGGCGCCTGCGGCGTTGGCGGCGGCGCCCGCAGCATTGGCGGCCTGGGAGACTTTGAGGGCGCTGAGGCGCTGTGCGTTTAAGAGGACGAGGGCGTTAGCGCCTTCAAGGAGCGGGGCGGCGGAGTCGCGGGCGCGCTGGAGTCGGCCTTGGCGCAGGTGGCCTTCGGCTTCGGCCTTGAGCTGGAGGGCCTGGGCGTAAGGGACGGCGATGCCGGGCTCCTGAGAGACCGCGGCAAGGGGGGCGAGCCGGGAGGCGGCTTCGTCAAGGAGATTTTGGATTTGCGCTTCCGGCGTAGGAGCCTGGGCGGCGGGAGAGGCCGCGGGCGCGACGGGAGCGGAGGCGCCGGTGACGGTCCAGATGGCGCCGGCGAGAACGGAGAGGGAGACGGCCAGCAGCGCGCTTGCGCCGATGAGGAGCTTGCGGTTGCGGGCGTGGATGGCGGGATCGGAAAGAGATGCAAGGCTGGGGGCCGGGCCGGAAGGCTGGGATGCCTGCGGGAGCTGCGCAGGGGCCGGGGGCGGCGGGGTGGGGTTGGACGACGGGAGCGTGATGGCGGGGATCTGGCCGGTGAGGGTGGCGTTTAAGTCGATGCCGGCTTGCGCGAGTTCGGTGGTGAGAGCGTGGGCAAGCTGCATGGCCAGGGGGCGGTCGGTGGGGCGCTTGGCCATGGCCTGGGCGATCAGGCGTGCGATGGACTCGGGTGTTTCAGGGGCCAGCGTGCGCACATCGGGAATAGGCGCTTCCACGTGGAGGTTGTAATAGTCCTTGCGGTTGGCGGTGAGGTAAGGCGGCCGGCCGGCGAGGCAGAAGTACATGGCGCAGCCGAGGCTGTAAACATCGCTGGCGCCGGTGGCGGGCTTGCGGAGCATGACCTCCGGCGCGATGTACTGCGGGGTGCCGACGGCCCGGGAATTCACGTGAAAGAGGTCGTTTGGGTCGTCGAACTTCACGAGGCCGAAGTCTGCGACTTTGCAGCGGCCTTTGCGGGTGAGCATAAGGTTCTGAGGCTTGATGTCGCGGTGGATGATGCCCGCATCATGCGCTTCGCTGAGGCCCAGGGCGGCATCGGCAAAGGCGCTGCAGAACCGGGTGTGAGCCAGGGGGCCGGAGGTTTTGACGAGGGCGTGGAGGTTGCCGGCGTCGAGGTATTCCATGGCGAGATACCACCAACCCTGGAGGTTGGCGATTTCATGGATCTGGACGATGTTGGGGTGATTGATGGCGGCGGCGGCGCGGGCCTCGCGGAGGAACATGGTGACCCGGTCGTTATCGCTGGTGCCGACGATGCGGCGGCGTAACACCTTGAGCGCGACGGTCCGCTTGAGGTGAATGTCCTGGGCTTCAAAGACGACGCCCATGGAGCCTTCACCCAATAGGGACTTGAGCTTGAAGTGACCCAGAACCTTGCCGATCCACTGGAGTCTGTGGGTGTTGTCGGGGTTTTTGTCGGGGTTGGAACTTGAAGCGGAGCCCTGGTCGGAAGGCATGGGGGGGACGAGGGCCGAGAGGCCTGCGGCGGTGCTCTGGGCGTTGGGGTCCGGAGGCTCGTCAGGGATGAGGCTTTGGACGAATTGAGAAGTATCCTCGAAGCCTGAGGGCTCGTTGTCGATGTCGACCGTGGCGGGTTGGTCGGGCTGTTGAGTCATGGTGTAGGCAAATGAGAGATCGGGAACCGTTGAAGGGTAACGGGCCGGTTTGGTGATTGGGTTTTGATTTCGTGAGAACTGCGTGAAGAAGTGAGGGAATTTATGATTATGGTTTGCGAATTATCAATTTAAGATGTGTAATAATAATGATTTAAGGATATTTCAAGGTTGTCTTCAAAAACAACCGTGTGTGCTTTGCGCTCATGAGGCCAGAAATGATCGGCGGTTATTTGCCGGGCTTGTCGTCGTCGAGGCGGGTGAGTTCATCAATGAGGAGGTCGTCGTCTTCGATTTCGAGCATGCCGTCGGGGATGTGGGGGGAGTCGGCGCGCGGGGGGGCGGGTTTGTTGGGCGCAGGCGGGGTTTGCTGAGTGGGGGAGAGTGGGCGCAGCGCGGGTACGCCGGGGCCTTGAGCGGGGGGACGGGAGGTGAGGCCGGAGCCGGCGGGAGAGGGGCGGATGCCGCTGCGGTTGGGGTCCTGGGGGTTTGCGGGGGCGGGTGGCTTGAGGTTGTTTAAAGCGGGCGTAGCGGGGCCCTGGGCGGGGGAGCGGCCAGCGAGGCCCGAGCCGCCTGTGACGGGACGGATGGTGGGGCGGTTGGGGTCAGAAGGCGGGCGGCCGGCGAGACCGGAACCGGCGACAAGGCCTGAGCCGACGCCGGGAGCGGGGGGCTTGCCTGCCAAGCCGGAGCCAGCGCTGGGGGCTGGGGCGGGCGGGCGGGCGGTGAGGCCTGAGCCAGCGAGGCCGGAGCCGCCTGAGCCGACGGGACGGATGGCGGCGCGGGCCATGTCTGATGCGGACTTGCCGGTGGGGTTGGTTGGCGCGGGGGGACGGCCTGCGAGGCCGGAACCCTGAACGGGCGCGGGTGCGCGGCCGATGATGCCGGACATGCCTGCGAGGCCGGAATTGTTGCCGCCTGTGGGGGCGGATTCCGCGCCCATGGGGCGGCTTTGGACGCCGACGAGGCCTTCCCACTGGCCGTCCTGAATGGTGGTCTGGGTGGGTTTTTCGTATTCGTCGGTTTTGTATTGCGCGGTTTCGAGGTTCAGCAGGTGTTTGAGGGCATCGATGCCGACGAGTTTGGCGGCGGCGCAGTGGACGATGTGGCCGTCGAAGATGATGATGCGGCCGATGAATTTTTCGGTTTTGACGAAGACGGTGGTCTTGATTCCGGGGTTGCAGAAGCGGGCGACGGCGGCGCGGACTTCAAGGTTGTTTTTGAGGTCGGTGTATTCATCGCCAGAAGTGGCCAGGACGGCCTTGATGGAGGCGATGACCTGCTTGACTTCCTCACGACTCTTGGCTTTTTCAAGGTAGACCATGGCGCCGGCGGAGACGGCCGACTCGCGGTGCTCATCGGAGGGGAGGGTGGAGAGCACGACCTTGGACATGTTGGGGAAGTGCTTGGTGAGCATGGCCAGGAACTGAATGCCGTCGACTTCCCGGAGCTTGATGTCGGTGACGGTGACGTTGATCTTGGCTTGCTTGAGGATGGTGATGGCTTTGCGGGCGCCCTGAGCGCTGTAGACGCGGGTGCGCTGAGGCGTGGAACTTTCAGTGGCCAAGTCTTCGAAGTACTCGGTGATGGCTTCGAGGAAGACGGGGTCGTCATCAATGAACAGAATCGATGCCATCAGCCGAGGCCTCCAGCGAACACAAGCGAGAAGAGACGCGGTGGTTGCCGGCACCGCCGGCAGTCTTGAGGGCCGGTGGCTTTGGGACACGGCCGCCGCGGGATTTCAGGTGGCCGACGAGGGCCGAGCCCAGGGTCCGGGTGGCCCGGTGATTTGAGCCGGGGCCTGATTGATCGCATGCCTGAGGGCGTGCCGCACAGCAACGCCGGTGAACATGGGTTTTTATCATACCACGGGGGAAAGCCAGAAATAAGCAGGGATGGCGAGGAAGTGTATTTTGGGGGAGTCTAGGGTCTGGGGTCTAGCCGGAGAACTTGTGAGGGTATCGGATTTCCTCGCTGGCTCTTGCCCACGCATGCGTAACTCCCCCAACCTGCAAAACTCCAACTCTTTTTCCGCCTTTATTGGCTCAACGACGCAACTTTTTCTGGGTTGAATCACCCACTCGCCCAAATAGCCTTGTGGTTGAAGCTTGACCTGATACGATTGCCTCTGTCTGAATTCAATTACATTTTTGAACAAGGTGGCGATCCATGTTGCGAGCCAAGGACCGGCGGGCTGGGTTTACGATCGTGGAACTCCTGGTGGTGATCGGCATCATTGCGGTGCTGACGGCGCTGCTTCTGCCGACGCTCACCACGGCGCGGCAGATGGGGCAGCAAGCCGTGTGCCTGGCGAACCTGCGGCAATTGATGGTGGGCGCCGAGGCATACAAGGTGGATTACAAACTGGTGCCCATCACGCTGATGGCGCCTTCGGCGCAACTGGTGCCTTACAAGCTGATCGTGCCGCGCTGGTACGAGGTGCTTGATCCATACGTGGAAGGGATGAAACTCTACGATCCCACCGTGCGCAAGAAGGTGACGCACACCCAGGGGGTGGCGCCGAATCAGACGTTGCATCTCTCGACCAACGGGCGCAAGACGATTTTCACCTGCCCCGCGGCGCGGGGGATGATGCCATCGAACCTTTATCCCGACACGGTGGGGTACGCCAGCGGCGGCTCCAGCGATTACCGGTGCAATTCCTCGGCGGGCGGGACGGCGTACACCGCGACCTATCCGACCTGGATCTACGCGCCCAAGCGCGAATACCAGAGCCCGGCGGAGGTGTGGTACCTCAAGGACGGGCACGGGTACGAGATTTACCTGCCTGCCTACGAGACGGATTTCTGGCAGGGGTCGCGCCATCTTTCGGACACCAGCAACCTGGCGTTTCTCGATGGCCATGTCGAGTCGGGCTGGAGCGTGTCGCGGCAGCGTACGCAGGGGTGGTCGACCACGGCGGCGGAGCGGTTTCTGTTCTGGACGGGCTGGCGCGACGGCGGCCCGCGCAATGTGCGGTTTGAGCTTCCGCCGGGGTATTGAAAACGATCAGCTGCCCAGGCCTTCGAGTGCTTTCTGGTAAGCCTGGCGGTACCAGCGGCCGAGGTTGGACCAATCGAAATGTTCGCTCATGGATTCGACCTTGTTGCGCTGGTTGACGCGTTCGCGGCGGTTCAACTGGCAGAACTTGAACATCCGGTCGGCCAGATCGTCGGCGGCCTGGTGCCAGCCTTCGGTGCGGCGCTTGACGATGCCGACGCCCTTGGATTCGTAGTCGGGCATTTCCTGCATGAGGTAGGTGCCAAAGCCGGAAAGGTCCGACGTGATGGCGGGGACGCCCAGGGCGATGGATTCCAGCGGGGTGTAGCCCCAGGGCTCGTAATAGCTGGGGAAAACGCCCAGGTGGCAGCCGCGGACGAACTGGTCGTAATCCATGCCAAAGAGCGGGTTGGTGGGGGTGATGAAGTCCGGGTGGTAGACGATTTTGACGGGGTCGTGCTGATTGTTGAAAAGCTGACAATTGCGGATCTGCTGGAGGACTTCGTCCTTGGCGTCGTCCAGAAGATCGTGCGTGACGACGACGGGGAGCTGTTCGCGGCGAAGTGCCTGAAGGTTACGGCGAAGGCGCAGGACCCAGTATTCATCAATGAGGGAGTTCAGGTCCGGGATGCGGCCTGCGGCGACGGCTTCAAAGAAGGGTTCCTTGAGCTGGTCGGTGATGGCGTCGGTGACGGTGCGCAACTCGTCGAGCATGGCATGGCTCGAGAGGGTGGGGACGTTGATGGAGCGTGTGGGCCGGCGGGTGATGATGAAGAAGACAACCGTCATCGGGCTGTTGATGGACTTCAACTTGTGGTTGAGCCGGGCGAGGGCCTCGATGGTGATGTCCATGCCCTTGTTGCGGTATTCGTAGCGGCCTGAGGTGAAGAAGTAGACGGTTTTGTCGAGGTCGAAGGAATAGCTGGGGAAGAAGTGGCCCATCGTGAAGTGATGGATTTTTTCCTTGTAGAGACGGTGGAGGTTCTGGAATTCATGCAGTGCGGTGAAGCGCTGAATGTTAAGCCCATTGGGGAGGAGAACGTCGGGACGGCGGCCCAGGAGGTGCTGGCATTCATCGCCGGTGACGTCGGAGACAGTGGTGAAAACGTGCGAGCCGTGGGCGGCGGCGCGCTCGATGCGGTATTCGGCTTCGATGTTGAAGCGGCGGGCTTCGTCGTAGGGCTGGTAATAGGGGAGTTTGTTGTAGAACTCGCCGTCGTTCATGGCGAGGTATCGGCCGAGGATGGTGGCATGGGTGGTGAAGACGATGGAGCCGGGCCAGTTTTCCTTGCGGAGCATGGGGATGG
>CAZIWA010000054.1:15514-35995 GCA_964542875.1 uncultured Phycisphaeraceae bacterium | reverse complement strand
AACCCGAAACCCGAAACCCGAAACCCGAAACCCGAAACCCGAAACCCGAAACCCTTTTTAATGTGGTTTTTCTTTGACGGCGTTGCGGTTCCAGGCGGGGACTTCGACCTGGATGGGGCCGTCGCCGATGATTTTCATCTGGCAGGAGAGGCGGCTGTTGCGTTTGAGGTCTGGCGCTTCTTCAACGCGGTCGAGTTCGTCGTCTTCGGCTTCGGAGACGGATTTGTCACCGGAATTGAGGTAGACGTGGCAGGTAGAGCAGGCGCAGACGCCGCCACAGGAGTGTTCGATGTTGATGCCGTTGTCCATCGCGGTTTCGAGGATGGACTCGCCTTTGACGCCCAGGACGGTGACCTCGCGCTCGTTTTTGCCGGTGATGGCTTGAGGGTCCTGAAGGATGAAAGTGACGGGTACGGTGGCGGGGGGATGATCGCCTTCGGTGCGTTTCATGTGCATGGGGGGCTCCGGCCTGAGGCGTTGGGGGCGGGGGGAAGCAGGGTATTTTAGCTCAATTGGGCGATGACCATCGGGTGCGAGACGGGTGATTTTCGGGCTTGGCGTAAATTCCTTACAATGCCGGTCTGTGCGAAAACCGATTGATCGCTTTTGTCGTTTGTCCCTCCTGCTTCTGGCCGGAGGTTTTTGCGTGTCTGCGCTGAGCGGGTGCGACAGCGGGCGTGACTTTAAGGAGCTGAAAGAGACGTTTGTGCCGCCGACGCCGGGCGAGGTGGCACGCGAGGCGTTCAGCCTTGATCCTGACGCGCGCAGACGATCCGTGGCTGCGCTATCTGGCGCGGTTTTCGGCGGGGAAGAGCCGTATGTGAAGCTTTATCGGCTGATGTCCAGCCCGTACGGCGCCAACGGGGAAAAAGATGCGACTGTGCGCGCTGCGGCGATTTCAGCACTGGGTCTGCACGGCACGCCGGCGGATGTGCCGCTGATCTGCGACCGGCTGACGGACCCCAGGGAAGAACCGTATGTGAAGTGGGAAGCGGCCAAGGCGCTGCAGAAGCTGCACAACCCGATCGCCGTCGGGCCGCTGATCAAGGGTGTGAAGGACGATCAGGAAGATGTGCGCATGGCGTCTGCATACGCGCTGGGACAGTATCCGGACAAAGCGGTGGTTCAGGAGCTGATTTTCCTGCTGGATGACCAGAACTACGGCGTGGTGGAGAACGCGAATATCGCGCTTCAGACCCTGACGGGGCAAGACATCGAAGCTGATGGCGTGGAATGGCTGCGGTGGGTGAAGTTGCATCCCACTGACATGTTTGCCAATAAGCGCGAGTACAAATGGCAGCCGTTCAACAAGCCGGCGGGATTTTTCCGGTCGATGAAGTTCTGGGATCCGCTTGAGCCCAAGGGGCCGGAATTGCCCAAGGGAATGGAAGATTCAGCGACGCAGCCCGCCACCAAGCCGGCGGCAACCCCGGCGGCCGATGGCAAGGGGCAGCCGTTTTTCATCGGAAAATGAAGCTGAAGACCGGCTTTGCGCGGCCGTCGAGGACATGTTCACGCGGACGAGAGCATGACAGGCAGCGTTGTGGCCTAATGAATGATGGTTGAGGCGTAGGCCAGGGCCTGGGCCGGGTCGGTGATGGTGTTGCCGGCGCCGATGGTTTTGAGCAGACCGTGGCGGTGAAGCTCTTTGAACTGCCGTGGCGTGAGATTGGTGAGCACCAGGCGGGTGTCTTTCTGCGCCATCTTGGGGAGTGCGGCTTGAAGGTCCAGGAGCGCTTCTTCATCCATGCGCACGTCCGGGCGGAAAACCAGGACGGCGACGCTGATGGCGTCCGGCAGTTTGTCAGCCCAGCGCGCAAAGTGCGGGGCCTGGTCTTCGGGGCCGGTGTGGGGGTGAGTGATGTAAAAAACGCCGATGGAATCGGGCAGTGACTCAACGCCGGGCCAGTCAGGGGCGATGGTGGCGATGATTTTGGCATCGGCGCGGACGATGTCGGGGATGTAATGGGTCAGGGTGAAGAAGATCGACCAACTGAGCATGGCGATGGGCAGCAGCATGCCGTAGGGCTTGGCGTAGATGAAGGCCAATGTGCCGATGATGGAGCCGAAAAGAAAGGAGCAGACGATGAGCGTCAGCAGCATGAGGCGCTGAATGGTGGGGTGACGAGCGGAAATAAAGAGCACGCGCCCGTGCCGGTCATCGCGGGCGAGTTTTGTTTTATCTCGGTACCAGAGGACGTATTGGACGGACTCAATGCCAAGGTCCGTGACGACGCCGGTGAGGTGGGTGGTGCGCACCACGGAGCCGGAGATGATGGTGATGGTGGCGTTCTGTACGCCCATGGCCATCGCGGCGACGGAGCCCAGGAGAAGCTGGGCGCTGAAGTTGTCGGTGGCGATGGACCAACCCTGACGCCATGCCAGGACCGCAAACAGCAGGAGCAGGAATGTCTCAGCGGCGATGGGGAAGAGGTAGATGGAGCTTCGCCCGGCGCGCTTGGAGAGCTCGGTCATGAGGCCAGAGAGGGCGGCACCGATCCAGAAGCAGACGACCAGTCCGGCAAAGAGGCCGATCTGTGCGGCGGTGATGACGCCGTGATTACCGGGTTTGCCGGCGGCGGCAAGGGTGGCATCGTGCGCGAACCAGGTGACGTTGCCGGTGACGTGAGAAACCAGCACGTGGCAGACCATCAGGGCATAGATGTTGGTGTAGCCGGAAATCCAACTGAGCCAGATGGCCAGCCGTGCTTTTTTCTTGAATGAATAGGCCTGCCCTGAAAGCATTTCATCACGCCTTGGTGTGTCGGGCGAAGGGTTGGGTCGGTTTTATTATGACGGGTGCTTGTCGCCTGGGGCGCTCAGGGTTTTGCGGCGGGTTTTGCCGGTTTACCGTGCTTGGCTTCCAGCGGGTTTTTATCCAGGTACTGGGACCAGAGCTGGTCGGCGACCTGCTGAGCCCAGTCTTTGGGATCGGCGGTGGCTTTCTCCTCGGCGATCTTGATGAAGTCTTCCTGTGTGATGCCTGCGGCGGTGAGGAAGGATTTGAATTGAGCGTCGTTGATGCCGGTCTTAAAGCGCGAGGCGGGAAGGGCGACAAAACGGGTGGCGCTGGGGATGCCTTCGACGGGCTCTTTATCTTCGGCCACGATGACGACGACGAGGGGGAGCTTACCCGGTGAGGAACTGACGCGTTCGTTGGGCGTGGGCTTTTCAAGAGGGAAGCCTATGAGGCGGAGCTGGACGCCGGGCATGGCGTTTTGATGTTTGACCAATTCGTCGCGGACAGAGCGCTGGCTTTTGTTGAGGCGGTCGTTGTAGGCGCGGGCGTCTTCGGGGCTCATGGTGAGGTAGAGGCCGGATTTGTTGGCGATGCCGCCGAGGTTGTTGCTGCGGCGGATGTTGGCTTTATCGAGTTGTTCTTTGAATTTATCGGTGTCGACGATCCAGATGGTGGAGACGATGAATTCGTTGCCGCCGAGGATTTTTTCGACTTTGAAGGACTCGACGCGGCCGTATTCGCCGGGCGCGATTTTCGGGAGGTATTCGGCTTTGGCTTCACCTTCTTCACGCGGAGGGGACATCATGGGGTCTTGCTTGTCGTCGTTGTCTTTGACCCATTGGGCGGCGACGACCTGATTGCTGTTGGCGTATTTGGCGTCGAACTTGGTGGCGACGAAATATTTGCCGTCGAAGAAAGCGATTTTGCTCGCGACGGGTTTCCAATATTTGTTGAGACCGGCGGCGATCTTCGCCCTGTCCTGCGGGGAGACTTTGGCGTCGTCTGCTGCGGGGGCGGGCGGCGTGGCGGGAGCATCCTGCGCGAGGGCGAGGGAGCAGATAAAGCCTGAGGCGATGAGCGATAGAAAGAGCCTGGGCAGGAAAGGTTTCATGAAGCGCGCTCCAAAGAGAAATAGCCGGTTGAGGGAATGATAGCGGGCAAGTGGAGCGGAGAGAAGGCGCGGGCTTCAGTAGAGCTTGACCAGCCGGGTGCCGGGGTAGAAGTATTCAAGGATGTCGTCGTAGGAGTAGCCTTTTTTGGCCAGGGCCTGTGCGCCGTGCTGGGACATGCCCACACCGTGGCCGTAGCCGCGGCCGTTGGCGAAGAGAACCTGGTCGCCCTTGACGGTGACATCGACGAAGCCGGAGCGGAGGGTGTTGGTTTTGTCGAGGGTGGCGGTGCCGGGGGCACTTTGGTTACAGGCGGAGCGGAATTGCTCGGCGTGGAGGATGTAGGTTTTGCCGTCGTCGGAGGTGATGGCGTAGTCGGTGGGGCGGCCGGCGCTGTTTTTGTCCTGGATGGAGATGGATTTGATGTCGCGCAGGTTTGCAATGGCGTTCTTGTTGGCGGCGCCCCAGGCGGCAAAGCGGAGGGCAAGCTCGCGGCGGGGGCGGTAGAAGGGGCCCCATTTGATGTAGTTAAATTCGGCTTCGAGGTTGCCGAAATTCCGGCCGGTGAAGGCGGCGATTTTGGGTGAGGAGGTAAAAACTTCCCAGGCGTCCTGGCCGATGCCGCCAGAGGAGGCGTAGTAGTAGGCGGGAAGGATGCGGTCCTGATAGGCGACGACATAGCCCTTGGTTTTGCGGACGGCGTCGGCGGCCCGGCCGGTTTTGACTTCGCCGGAGTAGGCCTGATTGGTGACACCGGCGACGATGTCGAACGTGGTGCCCTGGCTGCGACCGAGGATGAACATGGCGTAGGATCGGGCGGCGACGGCCTGGGCTTCGTAGGCGGCGGGGAGCCAGCCGGGGATGAGTTCCTTGGCGACGACGCCGGGGAGGTATTCCTCCATTTTCAGATGGTTGACGGCGTCGAAGGTGCCGCCGGTGCGGTGGACGGCGAGCCGGTGGGGGTATTCCACGTTGTTGCCGCGGAGGTTGGAGTCTTTGGTGGATTCAAAGTAGAGGGATTTGACGTCCCAGTACATGGGGGAGCCGGTGTTTGATGAGATGGAGAAGCCGGATTGATAGGGCGCGATGACGACCTGTGTTCCGAAGCTTCGGCCGGCGGACATATCGGGGCTGGGGGAGATTTTGATGGCGGATTCGTTTTCGATGACCAGGCGGGTGATGCTCTGGCCCACGCGTACCCGAACCCATGGCTCAGACTTCACTTCCGAGAGGAGCGGGCCCATGTTGTTGGCATTGGGCTCGTTTAGGGCGGGCTTGGGGGGGGCTGCAGCGGCGACCACGGCGGGGGAGGAACTGGAGGAGGAAGTCTTTTTGCCGGTGGAGGAGGAAGAGGATTTGGTGGTGCCGGTTTTGGCGGCTGTGCCGGAACGCGACCAGACCGAGGGGCGATCCTGGAAGGAATCATCCGAGGAGGAAGTGGATTCCGGGGTGTTGCAGCCGGTGAGGGTCAGGAGGGCGAGAGCGAAAAGAAAAGATTTAACCGCGAAAGCACGAAGGCATGAAAAAGAGAATGCACCAAGAAAAGTAAGAGGAGTCTTGTGGGAGGTTGATTCTGAGGGCATAGCAGACGCAAATAAGCCACGGACCCTGCTCCTGGCGCGAAGAAGAGGGGGTAAGAGCGGATTGGGATTGGGGGCCTTTGCGTCCATGCTTGGGCTGTCGTGGGGGGAGCAATTGGGGGGTCTGTGGTTTATGATACAGGTTCAAATGGAAGCAGGGATG
The DNA here is from genome assembly GCA_964542875.1 of uncultured Phycisphaeraceae bacterium. GTDB lineage: Bacteria > Planctomycetota > Phycisphaerae > Phycisphaerales > Phycisphaeraceae > CAZGOM01. The sequence continues at coordinate 30,403 of CAZIWA010000054.1, read as the reverse complement.
CAATACCGATGGAAAACGCCGGGATGGAGCCCGGAGAAGCAGGCCCAGGCCGATGGGCTTGCGCAGAGCCTGGCTGTGCCCAATCTGGTGGCGCGCCTGATGGTGCGCAACGGTATTTGTGACCCGGCGACGGGCCGAAAGTTCCTTGAACCCAAGCTGACGGACCTGCACGACCCGGCCCTGATCCCCGGGATGGTGCGGGCGGCGACCCGGCTGGCCAAGGCGGCGCAGGACAAACAGCCCATCGTGATCTACGGCGACTATGACGTGGATGGGGTGACGGCGAGCGCGATTTTGTTTCATATGCTCCGGCTGGCGGGGGCCCGGGTGGCGACGTATGTGCCTCACCGGATCGATGAGGGGTATGGGCTTAATACCGAGGCGATCGCGCTGATCGCGGATTACCAGTTTGAGGGGGCAGAGACGGTCAACCTCGGCGACGGCAAGACGCGGCCGGTGATCGTGTCGGTGGACTGCGGAATCACCGCGGTGGAGCCGGCGGCGGTGGCCAAGGGCAAAGGGGTGGACCTGATCATCACCGATCACCATGAGTTCAACCCCGTTGAACTGCCGGACGCCTACGCGCTGGTGCACCCGAGACTCCCGGACGAAACGGGCCGGGTGACGTACCCGTTTGAGCATCTGTGCGGCGCGGGCGTGGCGTTCAAGCTGGCGTGGCAGTTCGCCAAAGTGGTGACGGGGACCGATAAGCTGCCGGCGGCGTACCGGGAGATGCTGGTGCATCTGCTGCCGTTCGCCTCGCTGGGGACGATTTCAGACATCGTGCCGCTGGTGGGGGAGAACCGGGTGATTGCCCACGCAGGGCTTTCGAGGATCAAACATACGCCGTTTGATGGGCTCAACGCGCTGATCGATGCATCAAGCCTGCGGGATGACAAGGTGAGCGCGTACGACGTGGGTTTCAAGCTCGGGCCGCGATTGAATGCGTCGGGGCGTATGGGGCACGCCAAGGAAGCGGTTCGATTGTTTACGACCGCGGACAAGGCGCAGAGCGCTTCGCTGGCGGAGATGCTGGGGATTGAAAACAACAAGCGGCGGTCAACGGAGAAGTCGATTTTTGAACATGCCCGGGAGATGGTGACTCGGGAGGGTTGGGACAAGCCCGACGCCCGATGCATCGTGGTGGGGCACGCGGAGTGGCACCAGGGGGTGGTGGGCATCGTGGCGAGCCGGTTGGTGGAGGCGTTTGCCCGGCCCGCGGTGGTGCTGGCGTTTGATGCGGAATCCGGCATGGCGCACGGCAGCGCGCGGTCCGTGGATGGGGTTTCGATCCATGAGGCGCTGACGGCGTGCGCGGGGTATCTGACGCGCTTTGGCGGGCATGCCATGGCGGCGGGGATGCATTTGAAGGTGACCGATGTGGAGGCGTTTCGAGGTGCGCTGATCCAAGCGGTGAACCAGAAACTTTCGCCTCATGATCTGGTGCCGGTGCTGAAGCTTTCGGAGGAGTGCGACGGGTCGGATATCAACGTGCAGACATTGAGGCAGATCGACCGGTTGGCGCCGTTTGGCCGAGACAATCCTTCGCCGGTGCTGTGCCTGAGGGGGGCGATGCTGATCGCCGAGCCGAAGCTGATGGGGACGGGCGGGGCGCACCTTGCGCTGACCATCAAACACAACGGGCGAACGATGCGGGCAGTGGGCTTTCGGATGGGGGAACTGGCGGGGAAACTGGCCCGCGGGCAGACAGTGGATATCGCCTTTGAGGGGACGATCAACAGTTGGAATGGTATTGAATCAGCAGAAGCGCACATCAAGGATGTGCGGCTGGCGTGAAAATTTAGTTATTTCTCAACCGAAACTTGAAACTAAGATTGTCTGGGTGGGTCTAACCTCCAAATCGTTCCCGTACCAAGGAGGCTTTCGTATGAGGCACTCAGCTAAAAAGACTACTGGTTTTACGCTTATCGAACTGCTTGTGGTGATCAGCATCATTGCGATCCTGATCGGGATTACGATTCCGGCGATCTCGGCGGCACGCATGTCCGCCAAGCGGACGACCTGCGCGACGCACTTGCGGCAGATTTCACTGGCGACGGGCAGCTATCTGGCGGACTTTAAAGACATGTTCTACTGGCGGGGACGTGATCCTTCGGGGGTTATCGACGTCGGCACGTACGGCATGGACTGGTACGTGTACGGCGGGCGGGCGACGGGTAACAGCTATGTGGGCCCGCAACCGATTTTCAATGACCCGACGCTTCGGCCGCTGAACCAATACGTCAACTACGATGTCTTGCTCTTTAAATGCCCGCATGACATGGAAGGGCAGGTCTGGTCGGACAACCACACCCACTTTGACTGGGTGGGCAACAGCTACACGTTCAACGCGGTGGGCAATCCCGATGACCTTCCCGGTTCGATGTCAGACGGCAAGGGCTTGGCGGAGCGGCGGCAGATCGACATCATCAACCCCAACCAGACGCTGGTGTACTTCGACACCTCCCTGCACAAGGCGCCGGGGTCATGGCATGGAAAGTTCGGGAACATCGTGATGGCTGACGGGCATATCTACTTTGGCGCGCTGCCCACCAGCACGGACACGAATTTCAACTGGAGCCCGGAGCAGTGAGTTTTTTAGCAGGGTGAACGCTTTGGCCGATTTTCCACGCGCCGGGTTATCGGGTGTTCATGAGCCCCGGAGCCCGCGGTTATTTTTTGCGGGTCTTGAACTTGGGTTTTTCTTTGACCGGCTCTTTTTTCTCGGGCTCGACAAAGCCGGGGCCGTCTGACTTGCTGAGGAATTTCTTCTTGACGTTCCGGCTGATCTTGTCGGCGGTACGAAGGTTGGCGACTTGGTTTCCGATGGGTTTGGTCATGGTGTTGCTCCGAGAGTGCGCATCATTGCGGGGGGGTATTGTCTCATACTCTAGCGTGCCGTGTTTTGTTTTTTAACAGGCAGGCTCAGGATGAACTGCGAACCGATGGCGCGCAGGTGGCCGGGGATGGAATTGGTGGGGATGTCCCATTCCTGGACGGAGGCGTTAATGGGGGTTGATTCTTCGTGGAACTTCACCGCGGCAACGCGGGTTTGGCCTTGATCCAGATGGGAAACCACCTTGACCATCTGGCGTGTGACTTTGGCCAGGCCGTGGTCTTTAAAGATACCGCTGGAGTCGCTGGCGGCGCCGTCATCGGAATGGTGATTGCCGGGCATGAGCGTTTCCTTTTGCATCATATTACGTGATGAAATGGCTTGGTGACATGGTTATTTGGCGGTCGGTCATTTGGAAGGGAGCGGAGTGAGCTTTTTGATGCGGCCGTGGATGGAGACAACGTAGATTTCGCCGTCGGCGTCCTGGCCGAAGCTGGAGATGTTGGGGATGTTTTTTTCGATTTGCCAGACTTTTGGCGGTTTGCCTTCGATGCGGCGCAGGCCCCAGACGACGCCTTTGGCGTAATCGCCGAAGATGTAGACGCCCTGGAGCTGGGGGATGGATTTGCCGCGGTAGACGTATCCACCGGTGACGCACTGGCCCATGGAGCGGGGGTAATCGTAGACGGGCGGGGTGATGGGGATGGAGGGTTTGGGGTCGTTTGGGCGGTGGTCGTGTGAGCCTTCCATGATGCGCCAGCCGTAGTTGCCGCCTTTGGTGACGAGGAAGACGGATTCCCAGGCGTTTTGTCCGACATCGCCGGCCCAGAGTTCACCGGTTTGGGTGTCGAAGGAGAAGCGCCAGGGGTTGCGCAGGCCCATGGCCCAGATTTCGGGTTTGGCGTTGGGTGTGCTTACGAAGGGGTTGTCTTTGGGGATGGCGTATTGGAGGTCTTTGTCCTGATGGTCGACATCAATGCGGAGGATTTTGCCAAGGAGGGTGTCGAGGCGTTGTCCGTTGTTTTGGGGGTCGTGTGCGGCGCCGCCGTCGCCGAGGGCGATGTAGAGCATTTTGTCGGGGCCGAAGGCGAGCATGCCGCCGTTATGGTTGGAGTAGGGTTGAGGGATGGTGAGGATTTCTTTGCGGGACTGGGCGTCGATGACGGTGCCGTCCTGGTTGGCGGTGTATTGGGCGATGATGTTTCGGCGGGGCATGTCGCCGGCGGTGAACTGGAGGTAGAGCTTGCGGTTTGTGGCAAAGTCAGGATGGAAGGCCAGACCCAGGAGGCCTTCTTCGCCACCTGAGCGGGTGCGGCTGCCTAAGGCGAGGGCGGTTTGAAGGTCTTTGACCCTGTCGGCCATGGTGAAGGTGAAGATCTGGCCGTCCTGTCCGAGGACGTAAGCGCGCGTGGGGTCGCCGGGAGCGGTGGCGAAGAAAAGAGCCTTGGGGAGGTCGGCGTCTTTAAAGGTGTCTTTGAAGAAAACTTCCGGCTCGGGAGTGTTGGGGGCGGGGGTGTCCTGGGCGATGAGGAGGCTGGAGAGAAGGGCCAGAAACGAGGCGGCGCAGATGAGGGTGAATTTTCTCATAGGTGAATGATAGAACGGTTCATTGGGGAAAGTAATGCTTGGGGGAAGGTAAAAGGGATAAGGGAAAAGGGAAAAGGGAAAAGGGAAAAGGCAGAGGGGAGGGGTGTTGTCCCGCGTCAAAAACATAAGAAGTCCGGAGTTGGGAGTTGGTGGCCCGGGAAGAAAGGGGATTGGTCCTCGCCGAGGGGCGGTGAGTTATTTCGTTGAGGGCATGGATCATGGCGTTCACCACATATTCGCGGGCTTGGATAAACTATCGGTGTCGTACCCTCTTCAACCGTGAAAGCATTTCCCATGGCCGAATCCAAGCCCGCACCGACACCTTGCCTTGTGGTCATTTTCGGCGCCTCCGGCGACTTGACCAAGCGCAAGCTGATTCCCTCGCTGTTTGACCTGTACGTCAACGGTCAGCTCAATGACCAGTTCACCGTGCTGGGCGTTGCGCGCACGGCAATGACGGATGACGAATACCGGTCGAAGATGCGGGAGAACGTGGAACAGTTTTCACACAACTACACGCCTGAGATGTGGAAGAAATTCGAAGACCTGGTGCACTACCACTCGGGCGACCCGACGAAGATCGAAGACTACAAGGGCATCAAGGACCGGATGTGCCGGATTGCCGAGGCGCACAACACCGGGGCGAACGTGCTGTTTTACCTGGCGCTGGCGCCGCAGTTTTATGAATCGGTGATCGTGAACCTGGGGACCGCGGAGTTCATCACGGAAGGCAAGGCGTGGTGCAGCATGAACCGGAACAACCGGCCATGGCAGCGGATCATCGTGGAGAAGCCGTTTGGACACGACATGGATTCCGCTGGGCATTTGAACCGTGTGCTGGGTCGGGTGTTTGAAGAAGAAAGTATTTATCGGATCGACCATTACCTGGGTAAGGAGACGGTGCAGAACCTGCTGGTGTTCCGTTTCGCCAACACGATTTTCGAGCCGATCTGGAACCGGAATTACATCGACAGCATTCAGATCACCGCGGCTGAGACGGTGGGGGTGGAAGGGCGGGGGAGCTACTACGACTCACCCTCGGGCGGGGCGATGCGGGACATGATCCAAAGCCATCTGCTGCAAGTGATGGGCGTGGTGGCGATGGAGCCGCCTGTGAGCATGAAGGCCGACGACATTCGTCTGGAGAAGACGAAGGTGCTGCGCGCGGTGAGGCAGATCAAGACGGAAGACATTTCGCGCGTGGCGATCCGGGGCCAGTATGGCCCGGGACAGATCGACGGCAAAGCGGTGCCCGGATACCGGCAGGAACCGGGCGTGGTGGCGGAGAGCATGACGGACACGTACGCGGCGCTGCAGGTGTATGTGGATACGTGGCGCTGGGGCGGCGTGCCGTTCTACCTGCGCTCGGGCAAACGGATGGCCAAGAAGCGCACGGAAATCGTGGTGTACTTCAAGCCGACGCCGCACCGGTTGTTTGATGCGAAGAAGGCGGGCATGGCGCCTAACCAGATCGTGATCAACGTGCAGCCCGACGAAGGCATCCGGCTGAGGTTTGAAGGCAAGGTGCCGGGGATCGGGATGAACATCAAATCCGTGCGGATGGATTTCGACTACATCAAGCAGTTCAACGCCAAGCCGCCTGAGGCGTATGCGACGCTGCTGCTGGATGCGATCCGCGGCGACCAGACCCTGTTTAAGCATCGCGATGAGATCGAAGAAGCCTGGCGCATCGTTCAGCCCGTGGTGGACTACTGGGCGGCGAATGAAGACGAAACACTGCCGAACTATTCTTCAGGGAGCTGGGGCCCGTCTTCGAGCGACATCATGATGGCCCGAGAGAATCGGGAATGGCGTAACCCTTGATGGGTGCGGTCGGGGGTGTTGCTGGTTGCGGCTGCCCAATCCTGCAAAGTGCAGCGGGATTCCGGGGCAGGTTCAAAAACCAGCCCCAGGCATCCATGGGGGAGAACCAAAGCAGAAACCCATTCGAGGCGTTGATCGATTTATTGACGGGTGGTGGGGCTTGCGGGGCCGTTATGGCGGGCCTTGCGGACTCGGCGCCACCCTACAAGAGCCTATAAAAGTCGTCAGGCGGGAATCGCATGCATTCTTTTTATTGTCCTGATCTGCCCATGGTTCTTGAGTCTGGGTCTACGCAACAGGTGATGCTGGGCGAGGATGAGTCGCACCATTGCCGGAAGGTGCTGCGGCTGGAGGTGGGAGAGCGCGTGGGCCTGCTGGACGGCAAAGGGGGTGTGGCGATCGCGCTGATTGCCGGGGCGGGCCGACAGATGGTCCTGAACCTTATTTCGCTCAAGCGTTTTGCGGAGGTTTCGCCGGCGATTGATGTAGCCGTGGCGCTGCCCAAAGGGCCCAGGGCGGATACTTTGATCGAACAGGCCAGCCAGCTTTCGGCACGGGCGCTGATTCCGATCCGGTCGGAGCGTAGCGTGACGGATCCGCGGGATAACAAGCTGGAGAAGTTCCACAGGGCGGCGGTGGAGTCTGCGAAACAGTGTGAGCGGCCTCATGTGATGCGCGTGGAAGGTGTGGCGGAGTTTGAGGAAGTGCTTTCGCGGGCGTATGATTTGAAGGTGATCGCGCATCCCAGGCTGGAGGGGACGAGCCTGGGGGAGCTTAAAGGCATCAAGAGTTGTTTACTGTTGATTGGCCCGGAGGGGGGATGGACGGATCAGGAGTTGGCACTGGCGCAGGAGAAGGGCGCGAAGGTGTGGCAGTTTGCGCCGCATGTGCTGCGGGTGGAGACGGCGGCGGCGGGCGGGTTGGCGGTGTTGAGGAGCGTGCTGGGGGAAAGGTAAAAGGGATAAGTAAGATCGGAGATGGTCAGTACGGGTTTTAGGTTTGGATGTTGGCGCTGCGCGTTTGGGGGCGGAGAAGACATGCTCACGCGGGCGAGAACATGGCACGCAGAGAGGGGCAGGAAGTGTTAATGGGTTATTCGCAGGCGGTGACTTTGCCGCCGACCTGGTAGTGGCCGGGTGGGGTGGGCTGGCCCAGGGCGGCGTGGTAGACGGCGAGTTCAAGGATGAGGGTGGCCAGGAGGGCGAAGCCGATGCCGTGGGCATTGACGGGGATGTAGTTGATGTCTGGGATGGCTGTGGGGGTGAGAAGCGTGACGTGCGCGCCGAGCGTGCTTAGACGCTTGATGTAGCCGATGGTGGCGGGGGTGGGGTTTTGATCGACAAAGAGCAAGCGGGGGCCGGTGACGGCGATTTCCTGCGGGCCGTGGCGGAATTCGGCGATGGAGAGGCCTTCGACATGCTTGCGAGCGACTTCCTTGGCGAGGAGGCCGGTTTGGCGGGCAAGGGCGGCACCGAGGTCGTCTCCGCCGACGACGAAGTTGGGAAGTTGAGGAATGGTGGGAGTGGGGGATGCGGCGATGAGCTGGTCCATCGCATCGGCAATGGCCAGGAGCCGGGTGAACTGGGCGTCGACGGTTTCAGGGCTGCTCACAAGGGACAGGAGCGCGAGGGTGTTGGTGAATGTCTTGGTGGCGCTGTACTTTTCCTCGCCGGCGCACATGGGGAGCGTGAGCCAGGCGGCTTTGGCCAGGGGGCTGGAGGGATCATTGGTGATGATGAGGCTTTGCGACATGACCGAGGGGAAGCGCTGGACGAGGGCGAGGAGTTCTCCGCTTTTGCCGGACTGGGAGATGAAGAGGTACTTCATGCCTTCGGGCAGGATGTTCATGTGAAGGAGCTGGTCCGCGCCGATGCGCAAGAGCGCGGGGCCGGGCCTGGCGTCAACAAGGAACTGGGTGGCAAAGAGCGAACTGCCCATGCCGACCATGGCGATGGGGGAGCCGGTCTTAAGCCAATGCCGGGCCTGGACGAGGGGACGAACGCCTTCCTTGCCGGCGTAGTGCGCGACCAACGCGCGCAAGGCCTGGGGCTGCTGCTGAATTTCATCAAGATTGTCGGGTTTTTCGGGTGTGCGCTGGAGGTTCATGGAGTGTCCCTTTAATAGCGATGAAATGTAACGTAGCAACAGAAGGCGCCGTATGGAAGCGGGAGGGGAATAGCTGTCATTAATCAGGATTTTCCCGGGCGTGATGCAGGGAAAACCCTGGGCGGAGATGTTAAGCAGAAGGAGCGATGAGGGCCAGCGCGCGTGTTTGGGCGGTGCTGATGGGGATGTCGTGGAGGGCGTCTATTGCCCGCCAAACCTGAGTGGCGGACTGCGGCGGGGGCTCAGAGATGGGGGCGTGATAGACCCTGAAGGTGATGGTGCGGTGCGTGGTCTGATGGGTGAAGCTGGAGATCCATGTTAGTTGTTGAACCATAATTCCTTGTGAAGAAAGGGTTTGGGTGACGGTCTTGATGGCCGCCCTGGTGGGCTTTTCCTTGCCGGCAAGGGCGTGCTCCAGCGTGGGGCATTGCCAGAGGCCTGCCCAGAGGCCGGTGGCGGGGCGCTTGATGAAGAGATAGCGGCCGTTGTGCTCAACGAAGACAAGGTCGTGCACGACGGAGGTTGGTTTTTTCTTGGGGGAGCGGACGGGGAATTCCTCAGGCCGGTTGAACTGGCGCGCCTTGCACTGGGAGGCGACGGGGCAAAAGAGGCAGCGGGGAGCCGCGGGGGTGCAGACGGTGGCGCCAAGCTCCATAAGGGATTGGTTGAAGTCGCCGGGGCGATCGTCAGGGACGAGGGCTTCGGCGATGCGCCAGAGTTCCTTCTGGGTGGCGGGGAGGTCGGTGGAATCTTCAATGGCAAACCAGCGGGTGAGCACGCGCATGACATTTCCATCGACCAGCGGGGTGCGCACGCCGTGACCGATGGAAGCGACGGCGCCCGCGGTGTACCGGCCGATGCCGGGAAGGGAGAGAAGCGCATCGACCGTGCCGGGGACGAGGCCGGCGTGATCGCTGACGATGGCCCTGGCCGCCGCCTGGAGGTTTCGCGCCCTGCGGTAGTACCCCAGGCCCTGCCAGAGCTTCATGACCGCCTGCTCATCGGCATCCGCCAGCGCGTGAGCGGTGGGGAATGCGGCAATGAACCGGGAAAAGTAAGGGATGACGGTGGCGACCTGGGTTTGCTGAAGCATGGCTTCAGAGACAAGCACGTGGTAGGGGTCCGGCGGGTATTTGCGCCAGGGCATGTCGCGCTTGTGCTGGTCAAACCATTGCAACATCGCCCTCTGAGCGAGGGCGATGTCAAACCCGGCGAGCCGGTCTGGGTCGATGGCATTTTTCACGGGGCTTCAAACAAGGGGGCTGTGCTCTGCTGAGCAACCTTGCTCTGGAGCCGGCGGGTGGCGTCCCACATTTCCTTGGGGATCTGGTTCAGAGGGGTTTTCTTCTGAAGATCATCAAGGATGGCGAGGGCTTCCTTGTACTTCTTTTGCTCTTCCAACTGGAGGGCTTGCTTGAAGCGTTCCTGGAACGTTTCAGGCTTCTTCTCCGGTGCGGCGGGAGTGCTGGCCGCAGCGTTGGCGAGGGCGTTGCCGGTGTTGGCAGCGGGGTTGGCCGGAGGCTGGGGAGCGGAAGAAGAGGGAGTGGATTCCGCGGGCTTGGGCTTGACGGGAGCGGCAGGCGTCTCGGCAGGAGCAGCGGGCGGCGCCTTGGGCGGCGGGGGGAGGAGATTGTTGGTTTGGTTGGTGAGGTCGCTGCCGGTGCCGCTGGTGGGGTCAATGGTGTGGGTGGTGCCGGACTTTTCCATGTTAACCCAGATGGCGACCTGAATGGCCAGCACGCAGATGAGGCCCAGGACGAGCATGACGATCAGAAGCGCGTTGCTCTTGGTTTTTGGGGCCTTGGGCTCGGGTGTGGGTTCATCGTCGTCAGCGGCGCCGAGGTCCAGGCCGGGGCTTGCAGGCTTGGCGGGGGGCGTGGCGCCGATGGGGACGGAATGCTTGGCGGCGGCAGGCGCTGCGGCCGGGGCTGCTGCCGCGGGGCGCGGAGCGGCTTTGCCGCCTGTCTGTTTTTCAACGCGACCGATGACTTCGTCCAAAAGATCGTCTCCCGGGGCGGCTTTGTTGATGGGTTCAGAGGCGTGAGTGCTTGGGGTGGGGGCGATGACGCCGGAGTTGTGCTTGGCCTGGGCCTGAGGCTGGGCGGTTTCTTTTTCCAACTGCTCCTGGGCTTTGGCTGCTTCCTGTGTGGTGGGATAGAGCAGGCCCATTTCGTTTCGGAGGGTGACCTCTCTGAAAGGGGCGTTGCACTTGGAGCATTTGGGGTCTGTGGGGGTGACGTGGAGCCCGCAGTTATGGCAATAGCCAATGAGGTGGGCGACGCCGGGGACGTTCTTGGCGAAGGACCAGAACTGCCGGGTGGTGGGGCCACGCATGATGGTGCGGGAGTGGATGCGGCCTGCTGCGGCCTGCTTTTTGATGACGTCGTAGCTGCAGCCTGGCTTGAAGGGCTTTTTGGCGTTGTGGATAAACCAGGGGCCCATGGCAACCTGGGTTGCTTTGAGGCTGAGCCGGTCGAAGAACCCGCCGCAGGCTTCGCAGGTTTGTTCGGTGAGTTGCTGGATGTGTCCGCAGTACGGACAGAGGATGATGGAAGGATGCTGAGTTTCTGCCATAATAGACGACCTTCTAAAGACCCTTGGCTACTGATTCAAGGTCCCACACGTATGAAACGAACGTTAACACAATTTATGACCGCCGGAGTAACGCTCGGGTTCCTTTTCGCGGGAATCGGCTGCGCTGGAGACCAGAATAACGCCGCTTCCGAGGACCAAGGATACCCGGGGCTTGAGTCTCGTCCAAACGCGGTTGTCAACCAATCGTCGAAAGCCAAGGGTCAGGTGGGTCAGGGGCAGGGGAATTTGTCCAAGCCAGTGGGGTATCTCAACGGGGCGCCGATCCGGGAAGATCAACTTCAAACCCAGCTTGTGGAAATGGCGGGCGGGCAGGTTTTGTTTGAATATGTGCTGGATACCCTGATTGCCGAAGAGCTTAAACGCAAGGGAATAACGGTCACCAATGAGCAGGTGAAATGGGAAGAAACGCTGATGCTGGAGGGGTTGGATAAAGACATAAACCAAGCCCAGCGCATAGTTAATGAACTTCGTGAACGCCGAGGCCTCGGGCCGGTGCGGTTTCGCCAGATGCTGTACCGAAATGCGGCTCTAAGGTCGCTGGTGGTGCTGCCCAAGGAGCTTTCGGACTTGGCATTGCGCAATGAGTTTGAGGTGCTTTATGGACCGCGATATGAAGTGAGGATCATTACCGTCGAGAGTCCAGCGAAGGCGCAGGAAGTGATTCGGCGTTTACGGGCTGGGGAAACTTTTACAGATCTGGCGATTCAACTGAGCACGGACTCCTCCCGGCTGCAGGGGGGGCTGTTGTCGCCTTTCAGCACCCAGGATGAAAGCTATCCCAAGGCAATTCGCGATCAACTGTCGACATTGAAGGTGGGTGAGGTGAGCGATCCGATCTCCCTGCCGGATGCGGTGGTGATGGTTCGGCTGGAAAGAAAAATCGAGGGCGTGAAGACGAAATTTGACGATGTAAAGAGTCAACTGGTGCAGAGCGTGAACCTGCGGATTCAACGGGTGGAGATGGATACGCTGGTGCGTTCAATGATGATCAAAGCGCAGGTGACTTTAACCAGCGACACCTATCAAAAGGTGTGGGATCTGCAACGGAAAAGATTTGGAACGCCAGAACGGTAAAATGAATGTGCGGCGGTCATGGATGACCGCTGGGCCGATGACAGGTGAGACGGAAAGCAAAGATGGAAACGATGAAAGCCCAACCAGGAGTCCGTGTCGGAAGGGGCAGGCCAACGCCTGCGGCCTTCTCGCGGGCACAAGCTCGTTGCCCGGATGCTCAGTGAGGCATCCGGGCTTGAGAATGGTTCGTCGTTTATTTCGTCATTGAATTGCCTGTTTCATCCAAACATCAAGAAAGACTGTGTGCTGTATGAAGATTGAAGTTGCCAATCGGATCGATCGGCTTCCGCCTTACGTTCTTAACCGTTTGAAGAACCTGATCTATGAGCGCCGTAAAGCGGGCGCGGACATCATCGACATGAACATGGGCAACCCGACGGATGCGCCCATGCCGCAGGTGGTGGCCAAGCTGCAGGAGGCCGCTGTGGACCCGCGCAACGGGCGCTACTCGGTGTCGGCAGGCGTTTACAACCTGCGCAAGGAAATGGCGCTGAAGCTCAAGCGCAAGTGGAATGTGGACCTTGACCCGGCGACGGAGATCATCGCGACGATCGGGTCCAAGGAAGGCTTTAGCCACTTGATCCTGGCGCTGATGGGGCCGGGCGACTCGGCCATCGTGGGCGACCCGGCGTTTCAGATTCACACGTACGCGCTGGTGCTGGCCGGTGCGAATGTGATCAAGGTGCCGCTGGGGAACGATCAGGCGTTTTTGGACAACATCGAACGCGCCATCGAAAGCAACACGCCCAAGCCGAAGCTGATCATCCTCAACTATCCGCACAACCCCAGTGCGATTACGGTGGACATGGCGTTCTTCGACAGCGTGGTCCGCCTGGCCGAGAAGCACCAGGTGATGGTGATTCACGACTTTGCCTACGGCGAGACGTGCTTTGACGGATACAAGGCGCCTTCCTTCCTGCAGGCCGATGGGGCCAAGGATTACGGCGTGGAGTTCAGCACGCTGAGCAAGCCCTACAACATGGCCGGCTGGCGCATCGGCTTCTGCTGCGGCAACGCGGAGATGGTGAAGGCGCTGGGCACGATCAAGGGTTATTACGACTACGGTATTTTCCAGGCGGTGCAGATCGCCAGCATCATCGCGATGCGCGATGGCGACCAGTTCGTGCTGGACCAGGCGAAGGTGTATGAAAAACGCCGTGACGTGCTGGTGCATGGGCTGGAAAAACTCGGCTGGGACGTGCCGGCCCCGCGTGCTTCGATGTTCGTGTGGGCGAAGGTGAAGCCCGAGCATCTGGCGCCGTACGGCGGCAAGACGCTGGAGTTCTGCATGGGCATGGTGGACAAGGCCGAAGTGGCTTTGACGCCCGGGTCCGCTTTCGGTGAAGGCGGCGAAGGGTACGTGCGCATGGCGCTGGTGGAAAATGAGCAGCGGATCAAGCAAGCGCTCAAGCAGCTTGGGAAGCAGCTTAAGCCGGCGGGTGTGACAGCGTGAGAGTTGAGAATTGAATGAACTAAAAAGCCCCCGGAATGCCGGGGGCTTTTTAATTGGGTGGTTTTATTGAAAAAGTCCAAGCAGAAGCGACCAGCCGGGGACTTCCGAGATGACGCCGCGGTAGTTCCAGATGGGGGATGCGGCCAATGGACCGATGACCAGGAGCGGGATGTAGCCTGTGGTGATGTAGGCGAGGTCTGTTTTGGCGGGGGCGAGAGGGCGCCGGGTGCGGATGATGGCGACGCCGATCCAGAAACCGACCGCAGTAAGTGCGATCAGACACATCGGGTTGGGGTCCATAATGCAGGAGACCATGAAAAGCGCGGCGAGCTGCGTCGTCATGGCGACGTTGATTGGGCGGCTGAATTCTGAGGAGGTTTTTGAAGATTCCATCAGTGGCCGATCAAGTGCATGCGGAGATAAACGAGAGGAATTCCAGAAGCGGGGCCGATGATCAGGAGGGCGAAGCAGCCGATAGAGCCTAATAATGAAACAAAAAGTGCCTGGCAGTGAGGACCGGCTCGGCGATGTGGAACGCGAGAAAGAGCAATGCGGGATACCCTAACCAGATGTAGAGGACGTCGGCCAGGGTTGCGGACTGGGCACGCCGGCGAGCAGCGATGGCGAAACCGGACCAGAATCCGCCCAGGGTTGCGAGGCAGATGAGGAATGGTTCATTGCCGCAGAGACAACTGCCAAAGAGCCCCAGCAGCAGGAGCTGGGTGATGAATGTTGCGGCCACACCGTTTTGGGTGATGAATGGGCGTGGTTGTGCGGTCATGCTTCCCCCCGGTGGCTGGTGCACTTTATTTTGTACGGAGAAAGAGGCGGGGCGGTTCGGTTAGCGGCCGAAGATGGATTGGCTCAGCGGGACGAGGGTGCCGGCGAAAAATGAGCCAAATATCAAGCAAGAAACAGCGCCGTATTTGAGGTAGAGAATGTCGGTGGGATGCATCAGGGAACGGCGGCGGAGAGCGGAGATCAACACGCCAATCCAAAATGCAAGAAATGAGTAAAAAACCATAGGCGCCGGGTTGGGAGAGACGAGGGTGATGCTCGTTACCAGCAAGATGAGCCCTTGATACACCGCGTTGCGAATCAACCAGTACTCTGGCGATTTAGGGTCTGCGTTGAGGTCTTTGGTGAGGAATGACGACATGGATTGATGAAGGTGGGGGATGGATTGCATGGTATCGGATGGTGTGGGGGAACCAAGAGATTTTGGTGTGGTGATTGGACGCGGAAAGAACGTGTGAAGAGTCCAGGTGGGATGGATTTGTCTAAAAAGGAGGGCGAGGTGGTTGGGATGGCGGAAAGGCCGTCTGGGGCCTGATGGGGCAGAATAAAATAGCCCCGGAGGAGCGACCAAACGCGCAATCCTGGGATTGAGGTTATTTATCCTTCCAGGACATGG
>CAZIWA010000054.1:0-15414 GCA_964542875.1 uncultured Phycisphaeraceae bacterium | reverse complement strand
GAGCGACCAAACGCGCAATCCTGGGATTGAGGTTATTTATCCTTCCAGGACATGGAGGCGCCGAGTCATTTTTCCAGGGCTTTGAAAGCATACGGGAAGAGGTTGGCGAGCTCGCCGAGCCAGCAGACGATCTTGTTGATGCGTTTGGCCTTGATGAGGGCCAGGTGCGGGGGTTCGTCGAGGGGGTCGTCGGAGCCGAGGATGCCCAGTTCGAGCACGTCGGAGGGGCGGGCGTGTTTGCGCAGTGCGTCGGCGAATTTTTCATCGCCGGTGGCTTTGTAGGCCATGGCGAAAAAGACCAGTGAGGCATGAGTCTGGGGCACCATGTAGGCCTCCATGGTGGGCTTGTAGACGAGGCACATTTCGCAATACCGGATGATGCCCTGGAGGAGTTCTTCGCTGCGGTAGCTTTCCTGGCCCATGGCGAGGGTGTGCTGACAGCCGAAGTTTAAAAGGAAGAAATAGGAGCCGAGAAGGTTTTTGCCGTCCTGAACGACTTCGCCTTCGCCGGTGGCGAGGTTGACCTTGAGCTGGTTGGCGAAGTGGCCGTCGGGGCCGATGGCCTTGGCGTAGAGATCGAGCATGGTGCGTGCGGCCTTGCCGTCCGCGGGAGAGCCGGTGAGCTCATGCTTGACCATGAGGCCCTGAAGGGCGCTGCTCATGGAGGGGGCAAGACGGGAGGTGCGGTCATAGCTTTGGTAGACGGCGATGGTGTCGAGCATGACTTCACGCGTCCAGGGGTCGCCGGTGAGAAAGTAATGGAGGCGCTGGGTGATGGGCATGGAGATGCGCCACTCTTTGTCGGCATCGCCCCAGTGCTGGACGTTGTGGCGGGTGCCGGTGCCCTTGAAGTTGCCACGGTGGTAGATGTCGACGTCGCGGTTATGGCGGGTCATTTCGATGGAGGCCTGAAGCCAGTCGTGCCGGCCTGAGCGGAGGGCGGACATCCAGAGAGCGTGGTCCGGGAGGGCTTCGGTGTTGATCCAGGCGTAGCCGCCATCGTCGAAGGCCCAGCGGTCTTTGTCGGCGTAGTAGGACATGAGCACGTCGCCGAAATTCAAGAGGCCGTACCAGCCGCGATAGTCGCGCTCGGCGATGATGAAGTCCAGCAGCTTGGCAAGGTTGGCCTCCAAGGGCTCAAAGCCTTTGGCCGGGGCGGCGGCGATGGAGCCGAAGACGCGGGAATCGGCCACTTGGGCGGGGGTGGGAAGGACTGTAAGTGGATTGGCCCAGAAAAGCCCGGTCTTGGCGACTTCACGCGGGATGGAGGGCTCAAAGCGGAGGAGGAGTTCGCTGGACTTGGCGATGCCGTAGGCGCCGTGAAACGAGGCGTTAAAGAGGCCGCGACCGGTTTCGTAAACGCTGGCGCCCCATTTGTAATCGGAGTAGCGCTTGAAGGTGAGGATCTGGCCGTCGGGTGGGACGAGGCCGTAGGTGAGGGTGCCATCGTCGGAGTTTAAGGCGAGGGAACGGGGGTATTCCTGCCAGAAGTAGCGCATGGCCGCGGTGATGCCGCCCAGGGTGGGGTGGGCGAGGTGGACCCAACCGGGGTTGCGCTGGCCTTCGGCGATCTTGACCCAGGTGTTGGTGGGGGTGGTGCGCTTTTCGAGTGTGTAGAAGGAGGAACCGGTTTGCAGAATGCGGGCGATGGGGAAGCGGGGGCCGCCTGCGTTGGGGGTGAAGTTTTCGGGCTTTTGCGGTTGAGCTGCTTGGGCGAGGGCGCGTTCGTTGTCTGGCCCGACGTTTTGGGAGGTGTCCCAGTGGCCTGAGCCGCGTTGGCGGCCAAGGGCGTACTTGCCATTGGGGTGGCCCAGGGCGGTGTGAGCGGTGAAGGTGAAGTCCGCGATGGTGTCTTTGTCGGAATCGCCCAGGTAGATGAGAACGGGCTGGAGGCGGAGTTCAGGAAGGCCCTGGAGGACTTCAATGAAGAGGATCATTTCCGCGAGGGGTTTGTCATCGCGGGTGAAGAAACCGGTCATGCGGGCGACGGCACGGTTTTCGGTTTGGACGACGAGGGAGAGAGAGTCGGCTTGCGGGACCCAGGCGATGGGGGCGGCGCGGCCGCCATCGGGCGTGCCGGGGGTGAGTGATGCGGAGAGGCCGGGGCCGGTGAACATGTCGGCGTTGTTGAGGGAGACTTTCAGGAGCGAGGATTGAGCGAGATCAATGGTCACGGCGAGGAGGCTGGTGTTGATCTGGATTTGAGTGGGAGAAGCGTGGGCGGTGATTGCGGGCGCGGGAGCGGTCTTTGCAGGGAGGAGGCTAAAGGAGGTTTGCCGGCCTGGGGTGAGACGGTCAAGGATGCCGGAGAGGTGGAGCCATTTGATGCTGCCGTCTGGCCAGTAAGCGGCGGGGGTGGCAAGGATGCCAGCGGTGGTGTCGGCATTGGCAAGAGTGAGCCAGCCCGCCTGATGAGGCTGGAACGTGCCTTGCGGGAAAGGGATGCCGGTGAAGATCGGTTGGTTTAGTCTTTCAACCCCGGTTGTTTCATTGATAGATACTTCGCAGATGGCGTGTGATTGAGGGTTCAAGGCGGTCTACTCCAGGTCGAAAAGGAGGAAAAACAAACCAGCTTGATCTTACAGGTACAAGGTGGTGGAGCAAACAGCGGGGATGGGATGGTGAGGAAACAACCAGTGGATGAGCCGGGCCGTTGGCCCTAAAGACAACGCGCAGATCACAAGAGGAGGACATGCTCACGCGGACGAATGCGTGCCGCCGAGAATTACCGATTCCAGCGTTGTGTTAAGCAGTGGGGGGAGCGGGGTCGGCTTTGGCGGGCGCGGGTGGCGCGGGGGTGACCGCTGGGGAAGCGGCGGGGGTTGCGGCGGCGGCCTTGGGGGCTGGCGTGGGCTTTGCCGCTGCCGGGGCGGCCGGGGTTGGCTTGGCGCCGGGGACGGCGGGCTTGGCAGCGGCGTGGCCTGCGGCAGCGGGCTTGGCCTTGACCGGGGGAGCCTTGGCGGCGGCGACGTCGTCGGAGATTTTTTTGATGATTTGGGCGATCTGCGCGCAGCCTGCTTTGAGGTACGCCGAGGCGGGGCCCAGGGCGTTCATGGGGCCGGGGGTGAATTCAACAAAGATGGGGACATCAAGGCCGAGGCCCATGAGCCTGCGGATGTATTCGGGGATGCCGGCTTCGCCTTGGCCAAGAGGCATGTAACGGGCTGGGCCGCCTTTTTCGACGTCGGAGAGGATGACGCCGGCGAGACGGGAATTGAGCGTGGAGACGACCTGGGCGGGCTGGTCGCCGGCGAGGGTGGCAAGGCCGGTGTCCATGAGAACCGCGGTGTGTTGGTTCATGGCGTTGAGGAGCGCCCAGAAGGTGCGGTGGCCGGGGTGGAAACGGTCGTTGGCGAGAATGAGGGCGATGCCGTGATTTTCGAGAAGCTTGGCGAGGGTGTCGAGTTCGGCGGCGGCCTTGCCGTAGGAGGCAGGCATCTGAGGCGGGAGGGGGAGGGCCAGACGTTTGATTTTAGCCGAGGCGCAGTAAGCGATGACCGCGGCGAGGGCCTGGGTGTATACGGGATGGTTTTTAAGCTCGCCGGTGGCGATGGCGGGGAGGTTTACCCGGGCGGCCCAGATGGGCGCGCCGGCAAGCGCCTCGGGCGGGCAGGGGAACATGGGGGTGTCCTGACCGAAGCGGCCATCAAGAAGGACGGCCTGGCAGGCGGCTTCCCTGGCGAGGGCAAGAGTCTGACCGATGGGTTCGGCGGGGCCGGTGAGTGTGGAGAGTCCCAGTTGAAGAGGCATGAAAAACCCTGCTTATTGTGAGGTAGAGACAGGATTGTAATGGCTGGAGGGCGGTGGTGTCTGATTTGTGGAATTTAAGGAGTCTGGCGCGATGTTTGACGATTGAATGAGGATCGACTATAGTTTCTCCTCCACACGACGGGGTATAGCGCAGTTTGGCTAGCGCGCTTGACTGGGGGTCAAGAGGTCGTGGGTTCAAATCCCGCTACCCCGATTGAAAAAGTCCACTGCTTCAAAAGCAGTGGACTTTTTCAATGGAGCAATAGGGGGGATAGAAAATAGGAAGCAGGGTCAGAAGGGGCAGATCGCTTTTTCTTTGTCATTTCTTGCAGAATTGTAAATAGCGTACTTGAGGTTGAAGATCGGACGCCTAAGGAATCCGGCCAGTCAAAAAATAACATGGCGTAAATGAACTGAAATTACAGTTCTAACCATGATTGATTCGAGAGCGAAGAACGCATTGCGGCGTAAGCGGATGCTTCGAGTGTTACTTCTGGTGGCAGGGATACTTATTCCGCAAATGGTGATGCTGTGGCCGTCGCTGTCGGGCAAAGACGTGATGCTGCCGGTGGATATCGTGGCTTTTCATATGCCGGGGTTGTATTCCAAGGATGGGGATGCGCAGGCCAGGGCGGAGATGGGGGCTCCCAGATGGCCTAACAGCGGGGATGCGGTCACGCAGTATGAAGCGTTTCGGCGCTATGCGGTGTCGGAGGTGTGGGCGGGCCGGCTTCCGGCATGGAATCCGCATAACTATTCAGGGGAACCGTTTATCGGGAACGGCCAATCGGCGGTCTTTTCGCCTTATCGAGCAATTGAATTTCTTTTGATGGACCCGGTGGTTGTGGCGTGGTCTCAATTGGCCAAGGCCCTGATGGCTGGGCTGGGCATGTTCATGTTCCTGAGGCGGGGGTTGAGGAGTTCCTGGCGTGCCGGTGTGGTGGGGGCGTGGCTTTACCCGCTGTCGGGATTTTTGACTGTGTGGGCGGGGTCACCGATGGCGGCAGGGGCGACATGGATGGGGTGGGTGCTTTGGGCGACCGAGTCATCGATCAGACGAGCGGGTTTGCGTGGGCCTTTGATGCTTGGATTGTTTACGGCGTTTGTCGGGTTTTCGGGCCATCCGCAGATCATTGGACATACGCTGGTGATTTCCGGGGTGTATGCAGGCTGGCGGTTGGCGGTTGGTTTTCGAAGACGGCGGGACTGGCGTGTGGTTTGGCGCGGAGCAGGCGCGTGCTTGGCGGGGTGGGCGCTGGGATTGTGTCTGGCTGCGCCACAGTTGCTGCCGCTGGTGGACTACACCCTGGCGTCGATGCGCCTGGAGGTGAGATCAAGCGGTGTGGTGGAGAGATCGGCGCAGGGGTTGTGGGCCTTGATGCAGGCGGCGCAGCCGTGGATATGCGGGGAAGAGTCGCAAAATTCGGCGTATCTGCTGAGGATGAACCGGCAGGAGAGCGGTGCGGCGGGGTACGCCGGGCTGTTGGCGCTGTTTGTGCTGGCGCCTTTGGCCTGGCGTGCGGGGCGGACGCGGGCGCAGGCGGCGTTCTGGACGTGCGTGGGGGTGTTGGGCATGGCGCAGGTGGCTGGGCTGCCGTTGCTGGGGCAACTGGTGATGCTGCCGCCTCTGGGGATGCTTTCGAGTAATCGATTGACGTGTCTGACGGCTTTTGCAGGAGTGGTGCTGGCAGCGCTTGGCGCGCAGGCGGCGACCCGCCGAGGGGCGCGAGGAGCGCTTGATCGACGCTGGCTGTTTTGGCTGGCGGTGCCGTTTGTGATCGGGCTTTTTCTTGCGGTCGGGCTGGGGGACATTTCCCAGCGTGTGGCGGCGGCGGCGGAAAGGCGGGCGGGAGGTTCGGATTCCCCCACTTTCTATGCGGTATCGCAATTATTGAAGGGTTCGCTTGAAAAGGAATACTTTCTGGCGCTGGGGCTTTTGGTTGTCGCCTGTTTGCTTTTCAAGTTGCTGGCCTGGCGTGGGGCGAGCGTACGCAGGCGGCGTTTGACGGTCGGGGTTGTGGTGGTTTTGTCGGTTGTAGAAATGATGGTAATGGTGTTTCCTGCGATTCCGCAGGTGGATCGGCGTTGGTACCCGGGCGATCCCGAGGTGATTCAGGCCCTCAAACGGCTGCCGGCGGGCCGGGTGCTGGCGGTAGACACGTTTCCATCCAACATCAACCTGTGGTGGGGGGTGGATTTTGTCCTGGGTTATGACGCGCTGGACCCTGTCGAGATGACCCGGCTGATACTGTCGGCGGCGCACGATGCGGATAACCCCAACCGGCGTTCTTACTCGACGCTGATGGGTTTCCGGCCGTCGAACAATGTCGGCGTGATGCGCGCTTTGGGGGTGCGTTACGTTTTGTTTCCCTCGTCGCTGGGACAAGACGTGGACCCCGTGCTGCGGGCCGAGAACTTTTTTGTGTACGAGCTACCGGGCGCGGTGCCACGGGCGTATGTGCCAGCACGGGTGGTACGTGCGCCCAGCGGTGATCAAATCCTAAAGTGGATGAACGACCCCGCTTATGACCCGGGGGCATTGGCGCTGGTGTCCGGGCCGGATTCGCCTGTTTTCGAGGGTGCGTCGGGCAGCGTGGTCGTCAAAGAAGAGATCCCCGGGCGGGTGGTATTGAGCGTGGACATGCGTACGCCGGGGATGGTGGTTCTGGCTGACAGGTACGATTCGGATTGGCAGGCGGTGTACCAAGGGAGACCTGTGGAGACCGTGAAAGTAAATTATGCGCAACGAGGCGTGGCACTGGCGCCGGGGACTGGGGTTCTGGAATTTCGATACCGGCCCTGGGGGCTCAGATGGGGTTTGGGGATTATGGGAATCGCGGCAGCCGGCGTGCTGGCCGCGGCACTTTGGTCGATTCGTAAGCCCTTACAGAAACGGTAGCAGGAGAGGTCTCGACAACGCTTTGCGGTTCTAGATGAGAATCCAGGGGAAAGCCGGATGTTCTTAATGTTTTGGGATTTTTCGATACATCTCGTCGGCGTTGGCGCGGAGCCAGGGGGTGAGTGCCTTGGTTAATAACGGCATGACGCCCCAGGTCAACGTGATGACGACGAGGAACGTGACGATGGCTGTGATGCCCCACGGGCTGAGCATGTGCAGGTGAGGCGACAGCAGGGCTGACCAGAAGACCACTGCTGGGAATACCGCAAGCCATGTGATGAGGGCCATTTTCCATCGCGGCGGCGCCTGCCCCCGAGCGCGGAAAAATGCTTCGAAGCCGTGGAGAGGACGGATCAGGGCGTCGCCATCGATGAGTTCGTTGGTTTCCTGTTGATACTGCTTGAACAGGTCGGAATCGTAGAAACGGCGGCTGTCTTCCTGGCTGGCGAAGGAGCGATGAAGCATGAACTCGCCGTTGGGAGTGTCTGGGCCGGGGCGGATCAACTCAACGCCGGTGACGCCGGGGTCGTCGAAGGAGCGTTTAACAAAGCGGACGAGAGCGCTTTCAAGGTCGGATTCTTTGCCTTTTTTGGGCCTGAGCACGATGGCCCAGTGGACGGGGCCAGTTGAGTTTGAATTGGGTGGGGTGGACATGATGCCGTGGTCCTTGGAAAGGGCCAGATGTTGAAGTTTTGTGTGCTGTGCCAAACAGTATCAGGCCGCCGGGGCTGAAGTGCCGGGCGCGTTGGCGAGGATGGCCAGGGCGTCGGTGATAGGGATGTCGTGGCGTTTGCGGTTTAAGAAGTAAGACGTGTGGGTGTAGCCGGCTTGCTGCATGGCGGCCAGGGCCTGGGGGAATTGGTCGGCGACGCGCGTGGGGACGTGGGAGTCTGACCCGATGACGATTGGGATGTTGCGCTCGCGGGCAGCGGCGAGGATGGTCTGGCCGGGGTTGAATTCACTGATGCTTTTTTGCAGGCCGGAGGTGTTGAGCTCCATGGCGGTCCCGGCTTTGGCGATCCTGTCGAGGCAGGCCAAAACGTGATCGAAGATGGGCTCCAACTGCCACTCGCGGGTGTAGCTGTTTTTGATGAGGTCCGGGTGGGCGAGGGTGTCGAAGAGGCCGGTTTCCGCAGCCATGGCGAGGTGTTCAAAATAGAGCTTTTGGTTGGCGATGGGATCGGTGGTCCAGAAGAGTTTCTGATACTCGGCGGTGTGGGGGTGAATGGAGCCGAGGATGTGATGGAAGGGGGCCCACTGGAGTTGCTCTTTAAGAAAACCTTCCAGGCCGGGCCAGTAGTCGCACTCCAAGCCGATGCGGACATCGGCGATGCCCTTCATGGCGTCGGTGGCGCGCTGGATGAGGTCTACATAGTCCTTGAACTGGCCCATTTCCATGCGGATGGCGGGGGAGATGCGGCTTGGCAAGGGGTTGTGACAGGTGAAGATGATGCCGGCGAGCCCGCGCTGATGGGCGACCTGGGCGTACTCTTCGGGCTCGCCGAAGGCGTGTTTGCATAAGGGGGTGTGCATGTGGCCGTCGTAGAGCTTGGGCTTGCTGGCGTTCAATGAGGCATCCTTACGTGGAATATGAGAAGCGGAAAGCGCATGGGCATTGTAGGACGGGGATTGGCGATGATGGGCCGGTATGATTGCATCTTTGCGAAAGACATCCCGTGAATGATCGATGCGATATTCCTGTCAACAAAGTGAGGGCTGTAGAAGCCGTGCCGGGGCTTGTGGCGTTTTGGGACTTTCAAGGTGAGGGACTCAAGGCGCGGGGGCCGTATGGGTATCGGCTGGAGGAGATGGAGGGGACGGCAGAGCGCGTGAGCGAGGGGGTGTTTGGGAAGCAGTCCGTGAGCCTGGGAAATGGGCCGTGGCTACGGGTGAAACGGGTTGATGGGCCGGGCCTGAATATCCGTGGGCATGAAGCGCAGGTGACGGTGGCGGCGTGGATCAAACGGAGGCAGGCCCCGGAAGGGCAACGGGGTTGCCAGGCGTTGGCCGGGATGTGGAATGAACACGGCAAGCGGCAGTACGCTTTGTTTTTGAACCTGCATATCTGGGACAGCGATGAGCAGGTGGGGGCGCATATTTCCGCGACAGGCGGGGCGAGCCCGGGGTACAGGTACTGCATGGATGCCGCGATCGGTGACACAAGGGTGCCGTGGGATGTGTGGCAGTGCGTGGCGATTACCTATGACGGCCTGGATGCACGCGCGTACCTCAATGGCGTGCTGGATACGCGCAAGGGACGCAATCCCTGCCGGTTGCCAGGAGGGATTTTTACCGGTGGCGTTGATGGTGCAGACTTCACGGTAGGGGCGGTGGCAAGACCCGAGCGGGTGGATGAGAAGTTCAAGGAACATGGCGCCGTGGTGGCTAACCGGTTCCACGGTCTGCTGGGTGGGCTGGCGGTGTTTCAGCGGGCGCTGAACGAAGATGAGTTATTGAAGCTGGCGCAGATGGTGTGATTGTATTGGTTTCAATACAGCGAAGAATTTTTTCAGCACTCATCGAGAGTGCTGAAAAACAAGAAGTAATCAAATGGTTGTAACCGGGGGCTGCGCTCGAAGACTCGCTTGCCCCCGGCTACAGCCGCCCGCCCCGCTGGGGCGTAGAAAATGCTTCGTGTTGGGTATGGTTTCCTTCAATAAATTGAGATTGGGACCTTTGAATAATTGGAAGAAAGAACACCCTCTCCCCGGCTCTCTCCCTGATGAAGAGGGGGTCGGAAAGAGCAGAGGGGATTATTCAAAGATCCCCGATTAGCAGTTTGATCGCAGATACAATCCACTGCGTGCAATTTTCAATACCAGGGGATATGTATGGCCGGCGATGAACAGACGATCAATGCATTGGTGGCGGCCCTTAAGGTGTCGCCTGAGAACGTGCCTTTGCGAAAGCACCTGGCAGACACGCTGACAGCGTATGGCCGGCATGCGGAAGCCGAGAAGGAATACCGGCAGGCCGTGGGTTATGCGCCGGGCGATGCAGAGGTGCTGCTGGCGCTGGCGCATTGTTTTTTTCGGCAGGGGAAGAATTCAGAGTCGATGGTGATCGTGGAAGGAATGGCCACAGGCCCCAAAGCGACACCCAAGGCGCGTGTGCTGTATGCACGGCTGCTGCAGCGGGCAGGGAATGATGCGCTGGCGGCGACGCACTACCGGAGGGCCGTGGAGGAAGATGCGGCGCTGAAGGATGAGACGCTGGCCGAGCAGCTTGGGGTGGGGCCCGAGGGCAAGGCGCAGTGGCAGGAAGAAGAGGCGTCGGAGATTACGCCAGATGGAAGGATCAGGGCGTCGCACCAGGAGCCGGAGGTGCGCGCGAGGGTGGAGTTTGAGCGGCCGAACATTCATTTTTCGGATGTGGGCGGGATGGAGCCGGTGAAGGAACAGATTCGGCTGAAGATCATCCATCCGCTGAAGCATCCGGAGGTCTACAAGGCGTATGGGAAGAAGATCGGCGGGGGGATTTTGATGTACGGCCCGCCTGGGTGCGGGAAGACACATCTGGCGCGGGCGACCGCTGGTGAGGTACAGGCGGGGTTCATGTCGATCGGCATTCATGATGTGCTGGACATGTGGATGGGCAACAGCGAGAAGCAACTGCATGGGTTGTTTGATTCGGCGCGGCGGTCTGCGCCGTCGGTGTTGTTTTTCGATGAGGTGGATGCGCTTGGGGCCAGCCGCACGGATATGCGTGCGTCGGCGGGGCGGCATTTGATCAACCAGTTTTTGTCGGAGATGGACGGGGTGAGCGCGTCCAACGAGGGCGTGCTGATTTTGGCGGCGACGAATGCGCCGTGGCATTTGGATTCGGCGTTTCGCAGGCCGGGCCGGTTTGACCGGGTGATTTTCGTTCCGCCGCCGGATGTGACGGCAAGGGCGGAGACGCTGAAGCTGCTGCTGAAGGGCAAGCCGCTGGATGATGTGGATTACGTCCATGTGGCCAAGAAGACCGAGCACTTCAGCGGTGCGGACTTGAAGGCCGTGGTGGATGTGGCGATTGAGGCGAAACTGGGCGAAGCGATGAAGCGGGGCGTGCCTTCACCGATCTCAACGAAGGATCTGGCGGCGGCGGCCAAACTGGTGAAGCCCAGCACGCAGGAATGGTTTGCCACAGCGAAGAACTATGCGCTGTATGCCAACCAAGGCGGTGTGTACGACGACATCGTGAATTACATGAAGCTTCGGTGATGCAGTGTTGAATGATTCGAGTCATCTTTTCGGGCGAGTATTCCATTGAACACGAATTTTGAACGTGCCCATTTGCTGTTCATGCAGTCCCGGTATGCCATGGCAGAGCAGGAATTGCTCAAGTGCATTGCCCAGGAGCCGGACGAATTCATGTACTACGGCTACCTGGCGATGACGCTTGCTCAAATGGATCGTGAGGCGGAGGCGCTGAAGTATGCGGAAAGGGCGGTCGAGCTTGCTCCAGAAGAGGAGTTCGGCTTCTTTGTGCTGGCGCAGGTGCTGTCGAGGCTTGAGCGGTTGAATGAAGCACAGGAAGCCATTGATCATGCCATCGCGCTGGATCCTCATGATGCGGCAGCCCATGGGCTGCAATCGGAGATTTACGGGCAGCGCGGACAGTGGGACAAAGCGTTGGCCGCAGCGGATATCGGGCTGGGGCTTGATCCTGAAAGCGATCGCTGCGTGAATGCCCGGGTGGATGCGCTGATACGGCTCAACAGGCCTGATGAGGCGAAGGATACCGCGGCGCAGGCGCTTGTCAGAGCGCCGGGAGATTCATTGAGCCATTGCAACATGGGCTGGGCGCTGCTGCATAAAAACGAGCCAGCCCAGGCGATGGAGCACTTTAAGGAATCCCTGAGGCTGAACCCGCAGATGTCCGCTTCACAGGAAGGGATTATTGAAACGCTGAGGGCGCGGAGTCTTATTTACCGGTGGATTCTGGTGTACAACCTGTGGTGCTTGCGCACAAGTTTAACGACTCAACTCATTGTGTTCTGTGGTTTGTTTATCGGAATGCAGGTGTTGGTCAGGTTGAATCTTTCTGGATTTGCGGGCGTGGCGGTGAGCGTTGCGCGAGGGGTGTTACTTGTGGCCCTGCTTGTGGTGATTCTGTCGACGCAGACCTATAACCTGGTGCTTCGATCAGACCCGCTCGGACGGCTTGCACTGGGAGAGGAGCAACGCCGTGATACCAATTGGTTTGCATTGGGGGTTGTTCTCATCGCAGGAATGATAATCGCCGCGTTTGTCGATGACCGCAGGAGCGATGCGATTGAATATCTGCTGCTGCTCATGGCGCTTGGGCCAACGCTGGATACACCCAGAAACTTTAAGTTCAAGCGAGCCTTTATGGCGACGGCAACGGTGGGGCTGATGGGCCTGGCGCTGTGGCACAGCTATGCATGGTGTAGCTTTGAATGGACGTTTGACAGGAACGACCCGGCAGCCATCCGAGCGCATCTGAAAGAGAATCCCGGTTTTGCTGCATTTGTGTTGGGGCAGGCCTTGATCCGCAAAGTGATTCTCTGGGGCGGAGTGGGCGTTTTGTGCGTGGGCTATTTGTGGGACACGGTGAAAGGACGTTAGCGCCGAGCATGGGTGTGATCGCATATGCTTAGCCAATTCTTACGCATCGGAACGGATTTTGAACCCACACTTTGAACGCGCGCAGATATTGATTCACCAAGGCCGGTTTGCCATGGCCGAGGACGAGCTGCGCAGGGCGCTGATCAATGAGCCGGGGAACGCGCTGGTGCATGCCACCCTTGCGGCGGCACTGCTTGGGCAGGATAAGAAAGACGCCGCGCTGATGGAGGCGCAAAACGCCATCGCGGCCCGGCCGAACATTGCCTATTGCCACTATGTGCATGCCGTGGTGCTTAAATCCAGAGAGCGTTTTGCGGACGCCGAAACGGCCATCCAGCAAGCCATCAGCATTGAGCCCGGCGACCCGGCGTACTGGGGCGTGCTGGCGGGGATCTATGTCGTACGTAATGAGTGGCAGAAAGTGCTCGACGCGGCAGATGCGGGGATGAAGCTTGACCCGGAGAACGAGCAGTGTGTGAACCTGCGCGCGATGGCGCTGGTGCACCTGAACCGGCGGGATGAAGCTGGCGCGACGATTGAAACCGCCTTGGGGAACAACCCTCATAGCGCCAAGACGCATGCGAACATGGGATGGACCTTGCTCCACCAGAACCAGCCGACCCAAGCGATGGAGCACTTTCGCGAAGCGCTGAGGATCGATCCCACTGAGGAGTGGGCGCGCGCGGGGATTGTGGAAGCGCTTAAAGCGCGGAACTTTATCTACCGGGGGTTTCTGGCTTACGCGCTGTGGCTGAGCCGATTAAAGCCCGGGGTGCGCTGGGGCGTGGTGATCGGCATGGTGGTGCTGATGCAGTTCATTGGCCGGATACCGGTGAACGGGTCAATGGTGTGGGGTGTACTGGCGCTGATGCTGGCCTATTTTGTATTCGTGCTGACGGTGTGGACCGCGGAGCCGCTTTTCAACTTGATCCTTCGGTTCGACCGGTATGGCCGGCTCGTGCTGAGTGATGAGCAGCGAAGGGATTCCACCTGGATGGGACTGGCGCTGGCGCTGATCCTGGCCCTGGTGGGGACGGCGCTGTGGCAGGTGCGATTCAACGATGCGATTACATATTTGTTTCTTGCGATCCCTGTGGGGGTGACGCTGACGGTGCCGCGGAGCCAGCGACGCTCCCTTGCAGCTGCAGTGACGGTGGGGCTGTTTATCGCCGCCAGCCTGTGCTGGTACGGATGGCTGGGGTTTAAGTGGCCGTTTGATAGCCAGAATGCAGAGGAAACGTCAAAGTATCTCAACGAACACCCGGAGTTTGTGACGTTCTATAACCGGCAGATGCTTTACAAGGACATTGTGATGTGGGGCTGCGTGGCGATGAGCTGGCTGGCCGGGGTGTTTCACTACAAGCGGATTCGGTGAGAGGGGGTGGGGAATTATGAATTACGAGTTATGAATTATGAATTGGAAGAGGCTGGGGATTGAGGGTTTTGGGTTGAGATGATGAGTTATGATGGGGATTTTTGTTCCCAGTCCAGGGAGCGCTGGAGGGCCAGGGCCCAGCGCCGGCGGCGGTGGATTGCGGCGTCGGCTGAAAGCTGGGGCTCAAATACGCGGTCGATGGCCCAATTGGCTTTGACTTCATCGAGGGATTGCCAGAAGCCGGTGGCGAGGCCGGCCAGGTAGGCAGCGCCAAGGGCGGTGGTTTCGGTGACTTGCGGGCGGACGACGGGGACGCGGAGCAGGTCTGCCTGGAACTGCATAAGGAGGTTATTGGCAGCGGCGCCGCCGTCGGCGCGGAGTTCCAGCAGGGGGAGGGATGAATCGGCTTTCATGGCGTCGACGAGGTCAGCCACCTGGAAGGCGATGCTCTCCAGCGCGGCGCGGGCAATGTGCGCCCTGGTGGTGCCGCGGGTGAGCCCGGCGATGCTGCCGCGGGCGTATTGGTCCCAGTGAGGCGCGCCGAGACCAGCGAAGGCGGGAACGATGTAGACGTCTTGGGAGTCCGGCACGGTGGAGGCAAGGGCTTCAATTTCCGAGGAGGATTTGATGATGCCAAGGCCGTCGCGGAGCCATTGGACGACGGCGCCGCCGACAAAGACGCTGCCTTCGATGGCGTAGCTGGTCTGGCTGGGCAAGGCCCAGGCGATGGTGGTGAGGAGCTTGTTTTTTGAAGCACGGGGCTGATGGCCTGTGTTCATGAGCAGGAAGCAGCCGGTGCCGTAAGTGTTTTTCATCAGGCCGGGGGCGAAACAGGTTTGGCCAAAGAGGGCGGCCTGCTGATCTCCGGCGATACCGGAGACGGGGATGGGTGTGCCGAAGAGGTCTGTGGCCGCTGCGCCCAGGATGCCGGTGCTGGGGCGGACTTGAGGAAGGATAGAAGAGGGGATGTTAAAGAGGGCGAGAAGGTCAGCATCCCACGAGAGGGTGTGGATGTTGTAGAGCATGGTGCGTGAGGCGTTGGTCGGGTCGGTGGCGTGAACTTTGCCGCCGGTGAGATTCCACAGAAGCCAGGCGTCTATGGTGCCGAAGGCCAGCTCGCCTTTATCGGCGCGGGTGCGAGCGTCGGGGACGTGGTCCAGCAGCCACTGGATTTTGGTGGCGGAGAAGTAGGCGTCGATGAGGAGCCCGGTTTTCTGTTGGACTTTGGCGTCCAGACCGGCGGCCTTTAGTTGGTCGCACACGCCAGCGGTTCGGCGGTCCTGCCAGACAATGGCGTTGTGGATGGGTTGGCCGGTATTGCGGTCCCAGATGACGGTGGTTTCACGTTGATTGGCAATGCCGATACCGGCGATATCACTGCCGGCGGCGTTGGCCTGAAGGACGGCCTGGCGGGCGACGGCGAGCTGGACGGACCAGATTTCCGATGCATCGTGCTCCACGGAGCCGGGGGAGGGGAATATCTGGGTGAATTCCTGCTGCGCGCAACTGACCACGCGGCCTTGACGGTTAAAGAGGATGGCGCGGGAGCTGGTGGTGCCCTGGTCGAGAGCGAGGATGTAGCGCATGCGCCGCCTTGGATGGGGGAGAACGGGAATTTGAGATTGGAGTGAGGACGATGGTACCTGATCAGTTCAGATCAAATTGCAGTTAATCTGTTGCTCTGGGTTTTAGGCACATGAGCGAATTTGAGATGTGAGACTTTATGGATGCAGGCAAAATAGATCAGTTGTTGGCTGTCTATCGTGATGGGCTTTTAAAAGACGTGATCCCTTTCTGGTCGCGCAACCTTGATAAGGAAT
>CAZIWA010000053.1:33189-36497 GCA_964542875.1 uncultured Phycisphaeraceae bacterium | reverse complement strand
ACCCGGGCGCGTGGGAAATCGACAAATGCTTTTACCCTGCACGTCTTTTATCCTTTGGCCCCCGCCACATACACCACCACATTCTTACGCGCCGGCAAAGCCTTGAGCGCTTCATACCGCCCCGGCGTCTCATCCGTATCGCACCACACGCTCACCCGGTCGAATCCAGCTTCTGTCATTGCGTCCGATAACTCACGCGGCGACCACAGCCGCCACCGATATGTAAACAAACTTTCCAGACGAGTCTTGTCCTTCAATTCCACATGAATGTGGTTTTCCACCATCGAAGTCACCAGATCCACCGACCGCTGTTCCCACACATATCGCACTGCATCAGCCCGGCCTGGCACCGGCACGGCCTTTTCGAACTTTCTGGTTTCTTCGCCGACGGTAAAAGCTCCCGGCCCGTAATACGCATCCACCGCCGCCACGCCTCCCGCGTTAAGCCGGGATCGGCACTTTTTAAAGTAGCCCACCAGCGCCTCCCGGGTATGCAGCTCAAACACGCTGAAGTTCAGCGCGCACACCAGGTCCACTTTCGGCCCGCCCACCGTCACCACATCACCTTCCACCAGGTGCAGGTCCTGCGCGCGTTCTTCACCCAGCAGGCCTTGTGCCCGTTCCCATGCCCACTCAAGGGTTTTGGCGTCCTGATCGACCCCCATGGCCTGCCGATCCGGGTCAGACGCCACCCATGCGCAAGCCAGCGCCCCGGTTCCGCAAAAATCCTCACGCAGCAGCATCGGTTCCCCGTCGCTCATGCCCGCATGGATCTTCCCCAGCAGACGCACCTCCGCCTCGGGGTTCTGCACGCACACCACATAAAGGGAAAGCCGTTCTTCCAATGAAACCCGCTTGCTCATGTCTCACTCCGCTTTCAAAAATCCTGCTTCGTGCTCCAGGTCGGCTTGCTGTTCATTCAACGCACCAGCCACACAAAAACCCTTCCCGGAATCTTCCTGGTGATTCTCTTCTTCCTGCCTCAGTGGTTAACTCTGCGTTTTAGCCTTCTCTGGCTCTTCCACTGAATCGCCTGCCTTCTCCACCCCGCCCCACCCGCCAAGCTTCTCTTCCTTGGACATCATCGCCCACACCATCAATCCCACACCGATCAAAAACATCACCGCACTCAAAAGCTGTCCCCGCGTCAGCCCGATCGCCGCAAATTCCATCTCCCGCAAATCCCGGTCCGGCATCCGGAAAAACTCATCCGTGATCCGCGCGATCGTATAAACCACCGTGCACAGCCCAGCAATCAGCAGCGGCTTGCGGGGACGATACCACGCCACCACCAGCACAATCCCCACCACCACGCCCTCCAGCACCGCCGCATAAAGCTGCGAAGGATGCCTCGGCGTAAGCACCGGCTCAATGATCCGGATCACATCCGGATTCCCCTTTTGCATCTGCTCGATGATCTGCGTAATGTTCAGGCCGTTTGGGTTGGCGTTTGGCAGATACTTCACCGCCTCGCGATACGCCTCAGCCTGCTCAGGCGTCACCACGGCCTTCTTCCCCACCCACTCCCACATCTCCTGGGGAAACTTCACCGCCCACCGGAACCCCGGGTCGCACACGCGCCCGATCAGCTCGCCATTCACGAAATTCGCCAGCCGCCCCAGAATAATCCCAGGCGGAAACGCAAACGCCATCAAATCGATCACATGCTTGGCCGAAACCTTGTTTCGCCTGGCCCACCAGATCGCCGTCAGCACCCCCCCGATCACTCCGCCATGGCTCGCCATGCCCCCATGGTTAAACGCCAGCACCCCCCAATAAGGCGGCTCGCTGGTGAACTTAAACAACTCAAAATCCGGCGAATAAAAAAGCGCATACCCCAGCCGCCCGCCGATCACGATGCCCAATGACAGCGAAAACACCAGGTCCAGCACCTGCGCCTGCTTGATCGGCGACCGCCCCTTGGTCACCACCCGATTGATCATCAGGTAGCCAAGAAAAAAGCCCACGACATACGCCATCCCGTACCATCGAATGGGCCCGCCGTCCCACAGCTTGATCATGTACGGATCGATCTGATGCAAATACACGCCGAAAGTTTCTAGCATAGCCGCGTCAGCATAGCAGGGAAGAAAGGTAAAAGGGATAAGGCAGGGAAAAACCGACCCGGTAGCTATATCTGACCGACTTCTTTCTTACCTGTCCCTTATACCTTATACCTTTTACCTTTCTTCTCTCACCCCCCCGACACCGGCGCAATCAGCGCCACTTCATCCCCCTGCGACAACACTTCCTGCGCCTTGCGATACTCCAGGTTCACCGCGTACGCCAGCTTCCCCCGTCCCACCGCCACCGCGGGATAATCCCGCGCCAGCACATCCACCAGATCACTCACCCGCGCGCCCTCAGGAATGTCGACAAGCAACTCCTTGGCCCCCACCTGCGCCGCAAGCCCTGCAAAAAACAAAACCTTCACCCGCATGCATCCCTCAATCTTTCCAATGATCCCTCTGACCAGACAGCAGACCCCGCATCCCAGACCCTTCCTCTATCATACCCCCATGCCTTTCATCGACCTTCACGCCCACACCACCGGCTCTGACGGCACTTTCACCGCCACCCAGCTCGTCCACGAGGCCTCCCGCATCGGCCTCCAGGCCATCGCCATCACCGACCACGACACCACCGTCAGCATCCCCGAAGCCCTCGCCGCAGGCCAGGCGATGGGCGTCCACATCGTTCCGGGCATCGAAGTCTCCACCAACCCCAAGCCGCTGCGCCTCTCCCAATCCCCCACCCTCCCCGACGGCACTCTCCGCAAATGGGGCACTCTCCACATCCTCGGGCTCTACGTCCGCCACGACGATCCCGGCCTCGCCCAGATCCGCACCCGCATCCTCGCCAGCCGAGGCGGGCGCAACCCCCAAATCGTCGCCAAACTCCAATCCCTCGGCATCAACATCGACTACTCCCAGGTCATCGCCATCGCCCGGCGCACCGGCACGCAGGTCGTCGGTCGGCCGCACATCGCCCAGGCCCTTCTGGAAATGGGCGTCGTCTCCACCCTCAAGGAAGCCTTCGATAAATACATCGGCGAAGGCCGCCCCGCCTACATCCGCCAGGACCTCATCACCCATCACGAAGCCATCAGCGCCATCCACGCCGCAGGCGGCATCGCCTCCCTCGCCCACGCCATCCAGCTTCGCCCTCAGGACGAAGCCGAACTCAGCCACATGATCCAGCAACTCGCCGACGCCGGGCTCGATGCCCTCGAAGTTCTCCACCCCGACCACACGCCCCAATACGCCCGCCGGCTCGACGACCTCGCCGCCCGCTACAACCTCCTGCGC
>CAZIWA010000053.1:10572-33089 GCA_964542875.1 uncultured Phycisphaeraceae bacterium | reverse complement strand
GCCCCAATACGCCCGCCGGCTCGACGACCTCGCCGCCCGCTACAACCTCCTGCGCTCAGGCGGCAGCGACTTCCACGGCCAACGCAAAACCATCCCCCTGGGCGCCCAAAAAGTCCCCCCCGCATGGCTCGCCCCCCTGCGCGACCGCTCCGGCTTCTGACCGCTCTTCAAAAATTAAAACCCGATGGGGTAAAAGCATTTGGAAATACCACGCATCAACGCGCCCGTGACCAAAGTATCGGGTGACGTAAGCTTCGAGAAAGCCCACGCCAGTCAAGGTCATTTCCCAATCATGCATGAATTCCCTTGAACATACTGACGAACACCCGATAACCCGCCGCCCGGCAACCCGAACGCGTGTGAAGTCGGGGAATCCTTTGCCCCTCGCTAAAACCCCAGAAGCGCCCGTTCCTCCGCTGTCGCCCAGCCCAACACCTGCTCCGGCAGCCGATACCCATACCCACCTTCAAAACTATGCTTCACCCAGGGCGAGGCAAACGTGATATTGATCATGTATCGCGTCCGGTCTGATCGGTTCGGCGTTCCCCGGTGCCAGCAGTGAAGGTTGTGCAGCACCAGATCGCCCGCGCGCCACAGCACCGTCGCCGCCCCGTTCCCCTCATAGCTGATATCCACCGCCTCGGGATGCGGAACATCGCGCCCGGAGTAGTGGCTTCCCGGCACATACTGCGTCGGCCCATGGTCCAGCGTAGGCACGTCCGTCAGGCACACCTGCACATTCATCATGTGTACCGGCACCTTCCACGACCGCGAATGACTTTCATATCCCGCGTGCGTTGGGAACACCGGGATACGATCGATATGCCACCGGTCGATCGACTCCCCCGGCTTGTTGCGGATCACGTTGTAGCTCACCACCCTGGCGTCCGCGGACACGATCTTGCGCGCCAGTCCCAGCACCACCGGATGCATCATCAACCGCAGAAACTCCGGGTCTGTCTCAAATATCCGCATCGCCAGAAACGGCCTGGGCGGATGAAAACGCATCTCATCCTCCCGATATCGCCCAGTCCAGATTCCATCCACCGCCCCTACCAGCCGTGACACCTGCACCGCCCCCAGGACACCCGGCACATGGGCAAATCCATCCGCCACGAACCTCCGGATCGTCTCTTCATACTGCTCCACGCCCGAACCTGCCTTCACCATCGTCCCTGTCATGGATTCTCTCTGCCCGCTCATGCGCATGTGCTCTCTCCATCAAAGGGCGTATTACGCCCATTTCCATCAAGGTTCAAACACGTTGAACAGCCGCTGCTCTTCCTGTTGTGCCAAAACGCTCCCTGTGTCCGGGCGATACCACGCGCGCCACTCCGCGGGAACATCCGCATCCGTCAGCACCAGCCTGCTTGAAGGGTTCCCGGTGATCGACCGCACGCTGCCATCGATGAACCCGACGTTGAATCCCCGGGGATGCCGGGCCGGGCTTTCCATGCTGTAGTTCCGGCTCGCCGGCATGGGGATCATCGGCACGTTGGACCAGCCCCCCGAAGCGTGCGGCGCCCGCCGCGGCGAAACCCCGATGGGCTTGAGATTCAGGAGCGTCGGATAATGCACCTCGGCCAGAAACACCTTGCCTGACGGGTTACGCACCTGGTCAATGCGCGTATGGGTAATCACCTGCGGGCTCATCTCCGGCACCAGCCCGAAGCTAATGTAGCTGTTGAGCTGATACGAAGGGAAACGCCACCCCGTGATGGCCCATGGGTCCGAAAGATTGCTCCCCTTCTGGTCAGCGGGACAAAACCAGCCCGGGTCCAGTTGCTTGTCGTTGTCCGGCAGCGT
Organism: uncultured Phycisphaeraceae bacterium; assembly: GCA_964542875.1. GTDB lineage: Bacteria > Planctomycetota > Phycisphaerae > Phycisphaerales > Phycisphaeraceae > CAZGOM01. The sequence continues at coordinate 31,283 of CAZIWA010000053.1, read as the reverse complement.
CGGCGCAATCGGCCGGTCAGGTGTCATTAATTCATGGTGGGTCACGCTGTAATACCCGCCTGCCACCGCCGCTGTCGATGACCGGAACATCAGCGTCGTGCTGCTGACATTGATCCCGTTCACCGTCGTCCCAGGCGGCGCGCCGACAAACGTCGCACCTCTGCTTGTGGGATAAAGGCCCGCCAGCGGCGTAAGAAAGCTTTTGTAGTTTCCGGTGTAAATTCCAATCCCTGACATCGTGTTCTGCCTCAGCCTTGCGCTGCACAAAATCACCCGCGCCTGCTCTCTGGATTGCTTGAGCGCAGGAATCAAAAGCGAAAACATCACCGCGGTGATCGAAATCACCAACAGCACTTCAACCAGCGAAAAACCGCAGACTTTTCGCACTTTAAAACATATGGCAGGCAACATGCTTTCTCCTGGACCAGGCAAGATATGAACGTACGCCTGATCCGTTTCTATTCTAAATCCCCTTCTGCTTTCGAAAGGTTCAGTATCCATCCGATAGAGTGTAAAATCCGCGCATGCAAGCCTCTTCTCCCTTGACCGATGATCGCGGGCTCACCCTTTATTGGGCGCACCACGGCGCACTCCCTGCCGACACCCGCCGCGCCTCACGTCTGACCGACTGGGTTCTGGGCCTGGGGTTGCGCGGCAAATGCGTCTACAGCGATCCTCAAGGCAATCACACCGCCCTTGAGCCCGGACAGTTGATTCTCATCCGTGCCGATGTCCATCAGAACTGGCACGTTCCTCCCCACCAATCCAATAAAAGCTCCGGTCAATGGGCGCACCTGGCGTTCATCTTCGCCCCCGATGTCCTGTGGACCCGTCGTCTTAATTACCCCGACACCATTTCCGGCCACGCCATCCTCACTCCCACGCCTCCGGCGTTGCGCAAAATCCGTCCCGCTCTGGAACAGGCGGTCACCTACTTCCGCTCCAGCAACCTCCACCGTCGAGAGCTCGCCCGCTGCGCATTTGAAACCGCGCTCCTCCTGATTCACGAATCTCTGGGCGCCCAGGCGCCCCCGCAAGACCCCCGTCTCCAACGGGCCATCGCTTTCGTTGAGGAGAACTTCGCCCGGCCCATCGCCATTGCCGATGTCGCCCGCGCCGCTTCCTGTTCACCCTCCCGGCTCAACACCCTTTTTCGCGCTCACCTGGGTCAATCCATCCACTCTCATCTCCACCATGTCCGGATGACCCGCTCGGCCTATCTGCTCACCCATTCCACCATGTCCATCAAGGAAATCGCCGATCAAACCGGCTTCGACAATGCCAAGTATTTCATGAACTGCTTCAGGCGGGCCTACAAGATGACCGCCACCCGTTTCCGCCAAGCACGCCGTTCGGGCTAATGCAGCAACGCCACCAGGACTCCATTCTGCGTGCCATGCTCTCGTCGCGTGAGCATGTCTTGTTTTTCGCACTCATTACGGCATACGCAAAGGCCGCCACCCCCTCTCACGCGCCTGCTTCCGCCACCGCCCGCGCGTTCTCCACCACCCGCGCCACGCTCTCCACCACGCCCTGCATCTGCGCGCGCGTCCCAAGCAGACAGCGGTGGTTGAACCATACCGCATCAGCGCATACCGCGGATGCGGATGGCGTTTTCACATTCCGGTAGTCTGGCTCACCAGTCACCGCGTCAGCGCCGGGCCGATGCCGGTGCCAGTACCGGTGCTCCATAAACATCGGATTCTGCTGAATCGGCATCGGGTAGCCGCCAAACGTCGCCAAACCCTCCGCCGCCAGGGCCTTCATGAACAAGTCCCGGCTCATCCCCACCGCCTGCGCATCAAACCGCCAGATGTACACATGATGCGCACGTCGGGTGCCTGGGCCGGTGTCTCCGGTCTTTTGAGGCCGCTGCCCCAGGATTCCCGCCAACCCCTCATCCAGCACTTTCGCGTTCTCATACCGCTGCGCCGTCTCCTCCTCCAGCCGCTCAAGCTGCCCCATAAGCACTGCCGACTGAAACCCCGTGATCCGATGATTCCATGACAAATGATGATGCTCATACCACGGCCGCCCCGGCTTTCGTCCAAAGGAATGAAAACTCTCTGCGAGCTCAAATAAGCCTTTGTCGTCCGTCACCAGCACACCGCCCTCGCCGCAGGACATGTTCTTGGACGATTGATAGCTGTAGCACGCCGCCGTTCCCAGTTTGCCCGCCGCCTGGCCCCGGTAAAGCATTCCATGCGCATGCGCGGCATCTTCCAGCAGCGCAATTCCCTTGCCGCTCACCACACGCTTGATGCCTTCGATGTCACATGGATTTCCGCCAAAATGCACCATGATCACCGCTTTGGTCCGAGGCGAGACCAGCGATGCGACAGACTTGGGACAAATCGTCAGCGCATCCGGATCGATGTCCGCGAACACCACCGTCGCTCCCATCTCCAGCACGCACGTTGCGCTGGCCACAAAGGTGTACGCGGGCACGATCACCTCGTCTCCCGGCCCAATGCCAAGCGCCTTCACGGCCAGCTCCAGCGCCGCAGTGCCGGAGTTCACCGGCAGCACGTGCGCCACGCCCAGATACTCCGCCAGTCTCCTGGTGAACGCCGCCGTCATCGGTGATTCCAACCCCCATTGCCCGCCGTGCAGCACTTCCAGCAGCCGCCGCTCATCATCCGCTGTGGATTTGGGCCAGCTCGGCCATTGATTGGTTTGATCAAACACAGGGGTCCCGCCCAGGATCGCCGGCTTCGTCACTGTGTATCCCTTATGAATGTTCATTTGACCTTCTCCCAGGCGCTGGCCGCTGCTTGCACCAAAAGCCCCGGCGCTTTTTCATGCAGGCACCAGAGCGACGTGTATTTATGTGCGCTGTCGGCTTCGTAGCCGCCCCAGCGCTGCGCATCCCCCGTCGGGGCATAGCCCGTATATCCGTGGCAGAAACACGAAATCGCCGCATGCTTTGCACCCAGGCGCGCCGCCGCTGCCTGCCCTGTTTCAAAAAACACCTCTCCCGGCAAGGCCACCACCGCGCCCTGCCCCACGCGCACCACCGACACCCGCCCTTTTTGGTCTGGCAATCTCCCCCGCCCCCCCAGTGCCGTTTCCATCTCCGCCAGCCACTCCACCATCGCCATGCGCACGCGCCGAACAAACCCCGGGTCAAGCCTCCCGTCCGCATCAACCGCGCGCAAATGCTCCGTTACCTGCGCCGTAAGCTCCGGCAACCCCGGCATCGGCGCATGCGGCAGATTCACATGAACCGACTCGCATGCCGCCGTCGCGCCCGGCTCCTCCTCGCGCACCTTCCACGCTGCGCGCACCGCTGCGGCAAGCCGCTCCCCTTCCTCCCTGGCGGCGCTTGTCCCAAGCTGGCTCTTCACCGGCATGATGTCACCGGCACACCCATTAATAAACACCGGGTCGAACCCCGCCTCCTCAAGGCTCATTCGCGAATACCCGCAAAAGTCCGCGCATATCTGCCCATCGGGTCCCACGCAATATGGATGGCACGCGTGGCAGTAAACCACCATCGGCCGCTGCGCCTCATCACCCCATAGAAAAAGCGCAGTCACTTCTTTATCCCGCGGGCCATCCAGATTCGGCAGCATCGCCACGCTTCGCCGCCCATCCACCACCTGCTTCACTCGCCGATTCACTCCCAGTTCCACCGGTGCGCGGCCCCACCCCACCCGCACCGGCTTAAGCGATTCCACCGCCTCCTTCGTCGCCGCCAATAACCCCTCGCGCACCGGCAGCGTCATCGGTCCCGAATGCGTGTGCGAATGCGCCACCACCACCCGATCCGCCGGGCACCCCGCGGCCGCCCCGATCTCCCGTGCCATCTCTTCTGCCACATCCGGCTTCACCCCCAGAATGTCCACCCCTGCGATCACCGTTCGTCCCTGTTCGCCCTCAATCACCACCACCGATGCGAATAAGCGCGACCCCACCCCCGTGCTGGGGCCAGACCTTGCCCCAAAGCCATCAAGCCTCACCCCCACCGCCGGCGTGATGTCACACTTGCCAAACCCCGCATTGATCATGCTCACGGCTCTCTCCTGGGCGCGCCTGTGGATTCCCTCACCACCAGGCTCGCCTTGAACACCACAGGCGAAACCTCGGCATCTCCCTGCCCCCCCAGCATGGCCCGCAGCATGTCAAACGCCGCCAGCCCCACGGCGCCTCTTGGTTGGCGCAGCGTCGTCAGCGCCGGGCTTACCTGGCTGGCCACCGGGTGGTCGTCGAACCCCACCAGGCTCACATCCCTGGGCACCTCAAGCTTCATCGCCCTCAGCGCCGCGTGAATGAAAATCGCAATCTCGTCGTCGCAGGTCACCACTGCCGTCGCCGGCCTGGGCCTCTTGAAATACTTCTTCACCGCATCATGAATCGGCTCTTGAAACCCGCCCGTCGCGCCATCAGCCGACACCATCAGCGCGTCATCCGCCTCCAGCCGCACGCCAGCCTGCTTAAACGCTTTACGGTACGGCTCCACCTTGTGCTCAGGATGTTCCCGGTCAAAGTCGATCCCGATGAACACCGCATCCCGATGCCCAAGCCCGGCCAGATGCTGCGCCACTTCGTGCATCCCCTGCTCATGCTCGATGGCGATATGCCTGCGCTCGCCCTTGGGAGCCCAATCAATGAACACCGTCGGCACTTTTATCTTGGCCAGGTACTTCACCAGTGCGTCATCCGGCTTATGCAGCGAATAGATCACCAGCCCATCCACACGCCGATCCAGCAGCCCCCGCGCCACGTCCACCGTCAGTCCTCCGGCCCGATCTTGCGCAAACACCACGAACGTCAGATACCCGGCCTGCCGCGCGCAGGTTTCAAACGCCTGTACCTTCCACATCAGTGCCGGGTCGAACGACGTCACCATCACCCCCAGCGTCATGCTCGCCCCCCCGGCCAGCGCCTTGCTCAGGAAGTTGGGCCGGTACCCCATTTCCTGCGCAACACCCAGCACACGCGCTCGGGTATCGGCGTTGAATCCCGGCGCATTGCGCAGAATCGCCGCGACTGTCGAGGTCGCCATCCCTGTCTTGGCTGCAATGTCACGAAGTTTGGCCATACGTCTTTCCCAGCAATTTATAGCGCTATAAATCCTACCATGTCAAATGCGCGGCGCAAGTCCGGTACGGGTGTCGCGCGTCCCGGGTGAAATAAAAAAAAGGTCTGGAGCCTGAAGCTCCAGACCTTTTTTGATTCTCGATTCGATCAATCGTTACTTCGACCCGGCATTGGGCTCGCACACCACCCGGAACCCGATATGCAGGCTCCGTGATCCCTCAGGCATGCTCGACCGGTAAGAGCATCGGAAGCTCTCAGGATCAAAGTTCCAGCCGCAGCCACGCACCACAGGGCTCTTGGCGGGCGATTCCACTTTCGTGAACCCAGGCAACGCCATGCCCGCCACCATGCCGTCTTTTTCAAAGTAAGAGTAGTTGTCCGAGCACCACTCCCACACGTTGCCGGCCATGTCCATCACGCCAAACGGGCTCACGTCCAAAGGCCGTGACATGATCGGCGCATACGTCATGTTCGGCGTGCCCGATTGCGACCGGTCATACCGGTTCCCCCACGGGTAAATCTGGTAGCTCCACCCCCGCGAAGCCTTTTCCCACTCTATTTCCGTGGGCAAGCGGTACTTCACGTTGTCGGACTTCGAAAGCCAGTCGCAGAAGGCCTGCGCCTCTTCCCGCGAAATGAACGTGATGGGGTACATCTCTGTCTTGGCGGATTCACGCTCGTACCATTCCGGCAGCGCCGCTACACCCGGGTTGGCCTTGAGGTACATCTTCCACTGCCCCACCGTCACCTCGTGCATGCCGATGTAATACGCGCCCGTCGTTGCCCAGCGCACCGGCTGTTCATCCGAACGGCCTTCCGTCACCGGGCTCCCCATCGGGAAATCGCCGGGCGGGATGTACACCATCAGCATCCCCGCGGAGTTGGACGTTCTTGCAGGCATCGGCCGTGCCCAGTTCCAGCTCAGCGGCTGCGCCGCATTGGGCAGCTTGTATTCCCATGTCTGCCCAAAGCATCGGGCCTGATACCAGCCCGATCCCAGTTCCGAGCGCACCTCGTCGGAGTCCAGCAGCATGTTGTTGTCGATCTGATATTGCTCGCCGTTGATCATCACCCGCTGGAGCCGGTAAACATCTCCCTCGCGTTGATTGATCACTTCAAAGCGGCCTCTGTCGGCCTGCCCGAACGAAAACTTGCCCGTCTCCTGCTCAAACGTCGGCTGATAGCTGAGCACTTCCTGCGCAAAGCTGTCTGCCGGCTTGGCGCTGCCGGTTTCATCCAGCACGATCAGGTTCGCCTGCCCCGGCAGCGTAATCACACCCACCCGGGTCGTACCGTCGGTGTAAATGGTGACGTTGTCCACCTTGGACTGCTTAAACGAACCCTTGGCGTCAATCGTCCCAAACACCATCATGGCGTTGTTGACCTGGAAGATATTCCGGTCGTTGTTCCCGTAGTTCCCCGTGATCACATTCTCCGGGTTCGCCGAGGATGACACCATCCAGAATCCGCCATCGTAAAAGTGGCCCGTGCCCTGGGCCGAAGCCATGGTGGAAGTAGGCGTCACCCGCACCACCACCGGCACGCGCAGGCGCTGCCGGCCCGTCACCATCGTCTGCCGGAATGTATACCCCGCCATCCGGTTGCGCGTCTGAATCATCCGGTCCGCAAGGTTCGGCGGACGATAGTCCGAATCCAACAGGTGCACCAGGTACGGATCGTTGAACACCGGCCCGCTCGCCGCAGGCTTCGCAGCCGCGGCGGCGGCGGCGGCGGCCCCCGCGGCACCTCCGACCGGCGCAGGCGCCGCTGTTCCCGGGGCAGGCGTGCCACCGGCCGGTTTCGCCGGGGCCGCACCCACCTGAGGCGTGCCCGCAGCCTCGCCAAACCAATACCTCACCGCCTCCAGCATCGAATTGTTCTTATTGCTCAAACGCATCTGCGAACCACGCACAAACGGCACCCCGCGATACGGGTGCAGCGACTGCTGCGCATATTCCAGCGTCATCACATCCAAAAGCGCGCGCGCCTTGTTCCGGATCCCTTCATTGGGGGAAAAATCCGTCAGCAGCGTCAACGCCTTGGCCGTCACCAGCCCGTACTGAGGCGAATGGAATTCGCTCCACCCATACCTCAGCCGATCGGTCAGAAACTGGTCCAGCGCCGGCGTTCCCTTCTTGGCCCGGATCGGTGCTGAAGGAAACACCGCTTCATCGATCAAATGCGACGCCACCAGAATATTGAGTGAATGGTTCTCCGTATAGAAATACGGATACTCATAGCGCACATCCGCGTCCCGGTTCCGGTCGATGTTGGGAACCGTCCATTCCTTGAACATTTTCACCAGGCGTTCGCTGGCCTCGGGCTTCAGCCGTGGGTTGGTCTTAAACCGCAGATACGTGCGCAGCAGGTCCGTCACTTGAATGTCGGTGTCTGCCACCAGCCCGCGGTTAAGCGATACCCATGCCACCTTCGAGAAATACTCATTGGCTTCATCAAGCTTCGTGCCCGTATCCAGGGCCGCGTGCGCCACGCACCAGCGCTCGGAATCAACCCAGGTTCCGGGGTTGTCCGCGCCTTGCTTTAGGGGCCGCTCCGCATAGGCCTTGAGGATGATGTTGGACCGGGCCGTCAAGGCATCCTTGATCCCGCCGTCCCGGGCCTGGGCCTGGGGCACCCAAATGCCCCCAGGTTCCACCAGTGAGCACACTCCCAGAGCCGCTACCAAAACCGCCATCCCCCGACATGCCTTTTTAACGAAAGGACGCTTTGACATGCCTCTAACTCCTGACTGCCTTGGGGAACCCCAAGGGTTGATGTAGAATACTGGAATCACGCAATCAATGTCTGACCCACTATGAATAATTACAACGCTTCTTTCGTCGTCCCCGTCTGTAACGCTTCCGATGACGCTGCAGGCCAGCAGCAAGGCGAAGATTCCGGCCTCGACACCGTCGTCGCCGTCGAAGAACGCCCGGAGCCCGAGCCCACTTTGCAAAAGCCCCCGGTCGACCGGATGCCCCTCTGGAAAGTCCTCCTTCATAACGATGACGTCAGCGAAATGGTCCACGTCGTGGAATCCATCGTCATGCTCACCCCCCTGGGCATCGACGACGCCGTCGAAAAAATGAAGGAAGCCAACGACACCGGCGTCGCCCTTCTCATGACCACCCACAAAGAGAAAGCCGAGCTCATCCAGGAGCAGTTCACCTCCCGCAAGCTCACCGTCACCATCGAACCCGACGGCAAATAAACAAAACCAATCCATTCAAAATGCCACGGCGCGGTCCAAAGCAGCCAGCGTTTTGCCCCTGCCGACTACAAACGTATTCAAACGAATCTCGTCCTCGCGCACCGGCAATAAAATCCTCCCCTCAACGCCCTCATCAAACCATAATTCGTAATTCATCATCCACAAATCCCTCCCGTCGCGCCAGATCAGCTAGACTATAGGTGATAATCCCGGTCTGTTTCGGGTTCGCCCACCACCTCGCACGCGCGAAAAGCGGTTACCGACTCCTTAGCACCCCTGGAAAATGCTCGTAAAACGAGCACTTTGCTGTCGTTGTGACTTGGCGCCCCACGTTGGACGTCAAAGTCGCGCAGGCCCGCCAGGCCCTTTTTCATACCTGGCCGACCCCCAAGGAAACGGAATGACCCAGGCCTTAGAAACTCCAGAAATCTCAGCCCTTATCCCTCGGGATCCCGCAGACAGGAACCTCAAATTCGGCAAAGACAAGGCCTTCCAGGCCGAGCTCAAGCGCCGCGTTGATGAATTCTTCCTCGCCACCGGCCGTCAGAAGCGCGACTGTTGGCAGATGTATCTCAAAACCATCATCTTCCTCACCCTCATTGCCTCTTCCTACACGCTTCTGGTCTTCTTCGCCGCCACCTGGTGGCAGGCCCTGGGCCTGGCCATCGTTCTGGGCCTCACCACCGCCGGCATCGGCTTTAACATCCAGCACGACGCCGGCCACCAGGCCTACTCCAGCCGCCCTTACATCAACAAACTCATGTCCATGACGCTTGATCTCATGGGCGGCAGTTCCTACATCTGGCACTGGAAACACGGCGTCATTCATCACACCTACGTCAACATCACCGACCACGACACCGACATTGATCTTGGCGCCTTCGCCCGCCTCACCCCCCATCAGCCCCTCTACGGCATCCACCGCTGGCAGCACCTCTACATGTGGCCGCTCTACGGCTTTCTCGCCATGAAATGGCACATGTTCAGCGATTTTCACGCCCTCGTCACCAAGCGCATCGGCCAAAACCCCATCCCTCGGCCCAAAGGCTGGGACCTGGTCCTCCTCATCGCCGGCAAAGCCGTCTTCTTCACCTTCGCCTTCGCCATCCCGCTCATGATCCATCCCGTCTGGCTCGTGCTGCTGTTCTACGCCGCGGCCTCCGCCGTCCTGGGATTGGTTCTGGCCATCGTCTTCCAGCTCGCCCACGCCGTGGAGGAGGCCGAGTTTCCCATCCCCTCCGCTGAAACCGGCAAAATGGAAACCGGCTGGGCCATCCACCAGGTCCAAACCACCGTGGACTTCGCCCGCCGCAGCCACGTCGTCACCTGGTTCCTGGGGGGTCTGAACTTCCAGATCGAGCACCATCTCTTCCCCCGCATCTGCCACGTCAACTACCCTGCCATGTCCAAGCTCGTCGAAGCCACCTGCCTCGAATACAACGTCAAATACACCGAGCACCGGTCCCTGAAATCCGGGCTCAATTCCCACTTCCGCTGGCTTAAACTCATGGGCCGCCCCGCCGCCCCGGCCTGAAAAGCCTCATCGGTTTTCACTTTTAAAATGAAAACTCGATCTTCACTTCTGCTCCACCCGCGTCAGCTTCAGCCGATACCATTTGGACCCGTTTTGAGTATCGGGAATCGACACCACCTGATTCATTCCCTCACTCCGGATCGTCACCGGGTCACGCTGCTCAACCCCTGTCACTGATGCAAAATCCTTCACGCCCGGATTCCCGCCGATGGCCACAATCTGAACCGCAAAGTTCAGCGGCGCGCCCAGCGCCAACGCATACGGCTCCGAAACATCAGCCGCATTCTGGTTCTCGGGAATCTTCCACACCGGCGTCCACGCCGCGCTGTTGATGTAAGTCTGCGCGTTTGCCCCCTCATGCAGCCCCGGTTTCGCGGCGCCTCCCAGGCTCTTCCAATACATCCCTGTCGGCGTCACCCACAATTCACTGTTCCCATCGATCAGCGCATCCACCGTCACGGTCTTGATCGCCGACGGCCCCTTAAGCTTCACCTCGATTTCCACCAGTTCCTGAGTGAGCTGATCCTTGATCTTCTTCAACGACGCAATCTCATCGCTCTTCTTCAAACTCACAGCGTTTTGATAACTGCTTTCCACCGCCCGAAGGTAATTCTGCTTAGCGGTCTTCTGCGCATTCAGCCAGACTTCTTCCGCACGTTTCACCGCTGTATCATGCGCCGCCTTGGCCCGGGACACCGACGCCGGCTCCGACGTGCCGCCCAGCCAATCATCTGACCGGACCTGTCCCGCCCCAAACCCCAGCATCCCAATCAACACACCCCCCACGCAGATCACTCGGGCCTGCGAATACAACCTGCGGCTCCACTGCTGCGTCATGGCAATCTCCTGTCAAGGGAATGCCGTCATCATATCCATCCCAAATACCGACAATCCATCCAACACCCCCATCCGCCGTAGAGCGCCTTCGCCCCTCCGGTCTGCCAGCTACGGAGACACTTTCTTCTATCTGTAAATCACAAATTACAACTCGTAAATTTAAACTTCTCCCTTAATACCACCCAGCATCCACCACCCCGTCATCCCGCCGGTCGAACCATTGCAGATCCTTGCGCTGCCCCCTGGCCAGCGTCTCCACATGCCCATCGGTGAACAGAATATTCGCCCGCAGCTTGTGCCCGCGCGGCGCAACATTCGTCAGCGCCAGGCTCCCCTCAAACGACCACGGCTCATACGTCGTGTAGTTCCGGTGATCGCTCACAAGGTAGATTTTGCTCATGTCCGCCCGGAACGACTGGTATGTCCGCCGCGAAAGCTGGCTGGCGCTGTTGGTGAGGTAAAAGTTGATCCCGTAGTGCCCATGGTAATACGTCTCTGAATCCCAGCCCGCAGCGTCGTACCTGGCGCTTTCCGGGCACCGAAAGCCCTTCACGCGCCGGTCCGCCGCGCTGGACGTCGCCAGGCCGCGCGTGTCGCTCAACCCGCCCAGCGAATACCCCATGTAAGGCGCCAGCAGCACCATCCAGTTGGCCGACCATCGTGTCGTGTATGGATACGCAGTCGTCCGGTCATTAGAGCAGTAATTCACCAGCGCCACCCCCTGCTGCCGCAGGTTCGCGGAGCACACCGCAATACGAGATTGCACCCGCGCACCCTCCAGCGCCGGCAGCAGCGTCGCCACCAGCACCGCCACCACGGCGATCACCACCAGCAGTTCCACCAAAGTGAACCCAAAAGAAGTCGGTCGAAAATGATAAGAGCGGCCATACGGCATGAGAATGCTTTCAAGAAATGGGGCAGCGGGAACCAAAAACTGCTTATGAATACACTACCTTCAACACCCGACATCACCACATTACTTTGGTGATGTTTTGACGTCAAATTAAAGACACTTTTTAAAATTTCAGCCCGCTGCGAAACACCAACGCCAATCCATTCCCCAAGGACAGTTCCCCTCTCTTTAGAAGCCTGCCCCAAATGCCATTCGATTAAGCCACCGACCACTTCATCTATGCGCTGAAAGCGCTACACAAGATCGCCCAGGGTTGGTGCATACTCGCGCTTACCCTGGGTTAATCACCCCATTTTTTACTCTTAGCCCTACAGAGGCCCTGAATCTTCTTTCGCCTCAACGCCTTAAAAACACCATCAATTCCGGGTCAAAAATCCTTAGCTAAATGCCATGCGGACCTCTCCCTCTCGGACAACCAACTCCTACATCCCGAATTCCCTGCTTCAACCACACTCTAATCATCCGCTCTACTCAAACACCTGCCCACCCTCCAACAAAAAACCGCCCCCGGCGGTAAAACCAGGGGCGGCCACATCCCTCAAGGGAATTTTTCTCGATTTACTTCGAAATCGTCAACGGCGTGATCTTATCGACCTTCCCCGCTGCGATCTTATCCATGCCCGAGCCCAGCTCGCCGATCGGGTCAGGCGGAATCACTTCCACCACCTTCTCGCCCAGCTTCGCCTCGCCGCGCTGCACCTTCGCCTGGAACTGCGTGCATTCTTCCAGCAGCGCCGTCAGAATGTCCGCTTCAGGCACCGTGCGAACCTTCTGGCCCTGCACGTAAATGATGCCCTTGCGGTCGCCGGCGAAGATCGCCACGTCCGCGCCTTCGGCTTCGCCGGGCCCGTTGACGATGCAGCCCATCACCGCCACCTTGATCGGCAGCTTGATCTTCTCCGCCAGCATCTTGCGCACGTCCTGCACCAGCGTGAACAGGTCCACCTGAATGCGCCCGCACGTCGGGCAGGCAATCAGTTCCGCGCCGATGCGCGTGCGCAGGCCCAGGATGTAGAGGAGTTCCAGACCGTCTTGCACTTCGTACACCGGGTCGTTGGCGTAGCTGATCCGGATCGTGTCGCCGATGCCCGAAGCCAGCAGGTGCCCAAGCGGCACCACGGAACGGATCGTGCCCGTTTCCTTCGGCCCGGCATGCGTCACGCCCAGGTGCAGCGGGTAATCAAACGCCTTGGAAATTTCGGTGTAAGCCGCGATCACGATCTGCGGATCAATCGATTTCGCGCTGATCGTGATGTCATGGAAATCACGCTCATGGAAGATTTCCAGGTACTCTTCCAGCTTGGTGATCATGATCGCCAGCATGTGCCCGTGCTTGTTGTTGGAGAACACGCCGCCGAGCTCTTTCATGCGCTTTTGCTTGTCTTTGCGCTCGACGATGGAGCCTTCGTTTACGCCGATCCGGATCGGGATCTTGCGTTCCTTGCACGCATCGATGACCTTGAGCACCTGCTCCTTGTCATTGATGTTGCCGGGGTTGAGGCGAATCTTGTGCACGCCTGCTTCGATGGCTTCCAGCGCGCGCTGAAAGTGAAAGTGCACGTCCGCCACGATCGGCACGCGCACCTGGTTGAGCACTTCCTTAAGTGCTGCCGTGTCCTTGCGTTCCGGCACGGCTACGCGCACCACGTCAGCGCCGGCCGCGGCCAGCTTGTGGATCTCTGCCACGCACTTATCGATCTCGTAGGTGTACCCCGAAGTCATCGACTGCACCGCGACGGGTGCATCGCCACCGATTTTTACAAATCCATGCTGCTTGTCGCCCAGCACAATCTGACGGGTCTTACGACGTTCGATCATTGAATCGCTTCCTTTATCCCGACCCGCCGAGGGGCCTTAAAATACTCAGGTTTACATTATACCCAACTCTTCCTCATCTCCCATCAAACCCCACCTTAAGCAATGACAATGAGGGTGCGCCCCGAATTCTGCGGAGTCTGCCGCTTTCCGGTTCCTTCTCCATGAGGGAGAGGGTTGAGGTGAGGGCCAATACAGTTGACTTAAGCTTCGTACCCTCTTCTCTTAAGGGCCAACGGCCCGACGCTATCACAGCCTGTGGTGCCACGCTTCTGAGCGCAGAGCCTCAGGTAAAAGCGTAAAAGAAAGCTCTTGCACGCGCCCACGCACGTGCCAGGTAACCAATTCGTGGGCAAGACCATTCGGCCCTGTTTCAGCCATTCTTCACTTTTACCTTTTACCTTGTCCCTTTTACCTTTCCTCCCCTCCTCAGTACCCTTTTTGTCATGACCAGCCACACCCTCATCTCCAACATCCCCTATAAATCCGGCTCAAACCTCACCGCCTATGAGCAGGAACGCTGCAAGCTCGACCTCTACCTCCCTCTCACCCCCGCCCCGGAAGCCGGCTTCCCCACCCTCCTCTTCCTTCACGGCGGCGGCCTCACCGGAGGCGACAAAGTCGACCCCGCCCACACCCCCTTCTTTGATAACCTCGCCAAACACGGCATCGCCAGCGCCAGTGCAAACTACCGGCTCAACCCCCAGGCCAAGTACCCCGCCTACCTCAATGACGCCGCCCACGCCTTCGCCTGGCTCCGCAATAACATCGCCCAACACCACGGCAGCCCCGAAAAGCTATTCGTAGGCGGCCACTCCGCGGGCGCTTACCTGGCCGCCATGCTCGTCATGGCCCCCGCCACCCTTGCCCATGTCGGCCTCACCCCAAATCACATCAAGGGCGCCTGCCCCATCTCCGGCCAGGTCATCACTCACATCACCATCCGCGCCGAACGCGGCGTCCCCTACCCCATGACCACTCCCGTCATCGACACCGACGCACCCGCCTACCACATCCGCGCCAACACCCCGCCCATGCTCTATGTCATCGGCGATAATGACTGGCAAGGCCGCTACGAAGAAACTCTCTACTTCACCACCATGCTCCGCGTCGTCGGAAACAAAGTCACCCAACTCCTCAAAGTCCCCAACCGCGATCACGGCTCCATCCTCGGCGAAATGCACAACCCCGACGACCTCGGCATGCATGCCATCACCCAGTTCATCCTCCAGCACGCCTGATTCCTTAAAGAGCAGAACCACACATGCCAATCCCCCACGACCTCCACAGCTTCTGGCAAAACACCCTCGCCCAGGCCCGCGCCACCCCGCTGAACCTCCAGATTGAAAAAGTCCGCAGTGCCGCAGGCCATTGGACTTACAAGCTCACTTACAACAGCCTCGGCAACATCCCCATCCGCGCCTACCTGGGCATGCCCGTCAACACCATCCGTTCCGGCCGCACACCCAAGCCCATCCCCCTCGTCCTCACCGCCCCCGGCTACGGCGGCACCGAGTTCGGCCAGGCCTTATCCGAATGCCAACGCGGCTACGCCCTCCTCCAGGTATTCCCCCGTTCCCAAGGCGAATCCGGCGACCTCTGGCGCGTCGAAGACAAAGCCTATCGCGCCTGGATTCAGCACGGCCGCCCCGGCCCCCAGGACTTCTACTACCAGGGCGCCATCATGGACCTTATCCGCGGCATCGATGCCGTCCTCTCGCCCGAATCCGGCGTCAGCGCCGATATAAACCCCGCCCTCCTGGGCGTCAACGCCACCAGCCAAGGCGGCATGCTCGCCCTCAACCTCGCCGCTGCAGACGTCCGAATCAAAGCCTGCGTCGCCCACGTCCCCTACCTCTGCGACTTTCCCAACAACGCCAACTTCGCCAATTCCGACGAAGCCAAAGACCCCGTCTTCCTCAACACCTGGACCTACTTCGATCCCGTCAACACCGCCCATCGCATCCAGGCTGCCACCCTCCTCAGCTCAGGCGGCCAAGACACCCTCTGCCCCCCCGCCACCATCCACGCCGTCTACCAAAACATCCCCGGCATCAAATCCATCGCCCACTACCCGGACCTCACCCACACCTCCAGCGCCGACTTCTACGAAACCGGCTGGCAATGGCTTGAGCGCTACCTCCTCAAAGCCTGACATCAAACAATTCTGGGTGGCACAAGCATGGCTCCAAGCCGTGCTCTGCCACCCCAAATAAATACCCGGTATCTCGTACACCCCCTAAATTCATCTACCTTCGCCGCCTCCCATTTGTTATAACCAATTCTTTACATCCACTCACTTCCATCCGCCCACGGACACCAATCCCATGTCTTCACGCCGCCTGAACGCTTTCTCTCTGGTGGAGCTCCTCGTCGTCATTGCCATCGTCGCGGTGCTTTTCGCCATGGTGCTCCCCTCGCTCTCGCAGGCCAAGGAAGCCAGCTACAAGGTCATGTGCCAGAGCAATCTGAGGCAGTCGGGCTTTGCCATCGCCAATTACGCCGGCAGCTACAAAAGCCACATCCCCTCAAACGCACACAACGCTGACGCTTCAGATACTCGCGGCCCGCTTAAGCAAGTCCTGGATATCACCGTCCGCGCCTGGGAATCCACCAACGCGCTCCGCACCGACCGAAACTACGACGACCTCTACTCCTACAGCGGCATGGGCCTTTTAATGGCCACAGACTTCATCCCCTACAACCAGGCAGGTCTGCGCACCTTCTGGTGCCCGGC
Organism: uncultured Phycisphaeraceae bacterium; assembly: GCA_964542875.1. Taxonomy (GTDB): domain Bacteria; phylum Planctomycetota; class Phycisphaerae; order Phycisphaerales; family Phycisphaeraceae; genus CAZGOM01. The sequence goes on along the minus strand of CAZIWA010000053.1, from coordinate 15,193 downwards.
AGAACGCAAATACGGTTTCAACACCAGCACCTCAGGCGTCGGCAGCGGCCCAAACGTGTACTTCAAGCCTGCCGAAGCAAACCGCTGGAAGGGTCTTGGCTCTACGGCCGGTATCACCGGGTCCTATGTCTACCGCTCCCTGGGCACGATTAACGGTGTGATGTCGAATATCCCCACCGGTCAGAACATTCCCAGTTCCCGAAGCTGGGACATGAGCTTTTACCCCAAGCGCGCCCTGATGATCGATGGTGTATCAACCATTTTCAATGAAGGCCCAGTCGCTCGCTTCACCCACTACAACTCCACCAGCTATCAAGGCTTCAACCGGATGTTCTTCGACGGCAGCGCAAACTGGATGCGCGACCCCAATTGCGCCTGGCGCAGCTACATGCCCGCTGGCAACACCAGCTACGGCAACGCCTACCAAAATGCTTGGATTGTCGCCGACACCTTCGGCCTCTAAGCATTCCGGCTTTTCATTCCTCGAACTTAAACAAATCCGTCGAGGCATACTTCAGCCCCGTATCACACACGACAAACCCCACCGCCTTGCCTTTTTCAGCACCTTGCAAAACCTTCACCGCGCCGGCCAGGTTCGCGCCTGAGGAATACCCGCCAAAGAGCCCTTCATGCCGGGCCAGCAGCCGGGTGTACTCCTCGGCTTCTTCGTCGCTGACGGTCAGAAATCCGTCGATCAGTTTCCGGTCCACCATCGCCAGTTCAGGCTTGCTGTACCCGCCGCCTTGAATCTTGTGCCCCGGGTTGGTCACGCGCTTGCCGGCCATGGCCTGCGCACCTGCGGGCTCAATCAGATATCCCTTCACCGCGGGCTTGGCTTCCTTCAGGTACGCCACCGTCCCGGCAAACGTCCCGCCGGTGCCCACGTAGTCCACAAACACATCGATCTCACCGCCGGTCTGCTCAAATAGTTCCGGCCCCGTGTGCTTGTAGTGCGCCTGAAAGTTGGCCTTGTTGCCGAATTGATCCGCGCGAAACGCCCCCAGGTCCCGCACCAGCCGCTGAGCCTCGGTCTCCACCAAGTCCAGATCCGCGCCCGACACCTTCCCCGGCACGCTGCCGGGGCCTTGGTCCACCAGCACCACCTTGGCGCCAAGCGCATTCATCATGATCGCCCGCTCAATGGAGTTCCCTCGGGAGATCACCGCGATAAACGGATGCCCCAGCGCCTGACATACGATCGCCAATCCCGTGCCCGTGTTGCCTGATGTCAGCTCCACCACGGCCTGTCCGGGCTTAAGCTGCCCGGTCCTGCGTGCTTCTTCAATAATTTCCCTGGCGATCCGGTCCTTCTTGCTCAGCCCCGGCGAGTAAAACTCCACCTTCGCAAACAGCCTGCCATCAAGCCCGAGGTGCTTCACCAGCCGGTGCAGTTCCACCACCGGTGTGCCATGGATCAGTTCCGCAACGCTATCAACTTTCGGGCGAAGAAACCGGTTCACAGAGCTCATGGAAATGTTTCCAATAAAGTGGAAGAGTCCGGCCCACATGATAATCAATCCCCCCAAAACAAAACCGGCGGCGGTTGGAGTTCACCAACCACCGCCGGGAAGTCACTAACCTTAAATTCCTCAACCCCCGCTTCGATACTGCGCCGATATGCTCAGACCGCTCCCGCCTTGATACACCGGCCCCGGCCCGCAGCCGCCGCGAACCGGCACATACACCGGGTAAGCCACCGGCACCGTGTACGCGGGGATCACCGGCACCTGCAGCACCGGCTGCGAGTAAAACGCCGACCGGCCCTGAAAAAACCCGCCCGCAAACGGCACGCTCGTCGGCGGCGCGCCCGCATATCCATTGCTGTACGAAGACAGCCCCGTAAACGGATTGTTGTAGTACCCCGTGTACGGATACTGGAACGGCGGAAAGCCGCCCGGCCCGTACCGGTTCACATTCATATACCCATTGCCCGCAACGCTCGAATAACCTGAATACGTCGACCGGCTGTTGTACTGCGTCGCGGAGAAATTCCCGCCCACGCTCACCTGCGACTGCCTCGGCGAGTACGGCGCGGAAAACTGCGTCGCATACCCCGGCACCACCGCCCGATAACCCGGCCCCGGCGTCACCAGGCTGCTGTCCGCGGCCGCCACCAAAGCAACCTTGTCCTGAGATGTCATCGGCGCAGCCTGCATCACCGGCTTCTCAAATGAAAGCCAATCATCCTTACCGACAGCCGGCTGGGCCTTCTCGACTTGCTTGGCTGGAGCAGCCACCTGCCTCATAGGCTGTGCGCTCACCTTTTGAGCCCCGGCGGAACCACGCAGCGGCTGCGCTGAAATCGTCTCACCGCCCGACTTGCCTGAGTCGACCAGTCGCCCTGAATCACCGGATACTGCGCCATCGCTGGCCTGCAAAGCCGAAGCGCCCAAAAGCGCCCCAACCCCTGCCAGGGTCAAACCCAAAATGTTGATTCGTAAGTGTTTCATGATGAACTCCTGACTCCCTGCATTATCGCACCTCAAAACGCACTCTCCAACCATTTGTTGCAAACTTCTTGTTCACACAAGACTTAGTGTCGTCATCAGGGCCATTCCTGGCTGCTTCATCCCGCGCTTCAAGAACCACAACCACCGTTAAAACAATAAGTTAAAACACACAGCGCCAGGTACTCACCTTCGTTCCCCCTCGGCTGACTTCCTTTTCACTCTTGGCAACGGGCTTCGCCGTCTTGGCATCCGCCGGTGCCGGCTTAGCCTCGCACGCCTTATCCTGCGCACTCGGCTTAGCTGGCGTTCGAGTTGTATCGCTCTGAGCCGGTTTAGCTGCCCCTTTCTGCTTCCCAGCCGCGTCTCGCCCGTTGGTGCTCGTCGTCACCGGCGGCTTAGCCGTCTGAGACACATCCGGACGCCCTTCCTTACTCACCCGTGCGTTTTCGCCTGCGCGAGAATTATTGGCGGAGCTCTCATCGGTCCAACGCCCGCCTCGCTCCCCACGCCGCCAGTTTTCACCGCCAGGACCGCTTCCGTAGCCGTATCCGCCCGCGTACGGATCGATGTACCCCGGATAAATCGGGTACGCCGGGGTCGCAGTCACCACCGGCACAATCAACGTTGGCTGAGAATAAAACGCCGACCGCCCCTGGAAAAACCCGCCCGCAAACGGCACGCTCGTCGGCGGCGCCCCCGCATACCCATTGCTGTACGACGACAACCCCGTAAACGGATTGTTGTTGTACCCCTCGTACGGATATTGAAACGCCGGAAACTGGCCCGCCTGCACACCCGCGCCCGCCACCTGCGTAAATCCCTGCCCGCCCGTGCGCATGCGCCTCACCTGGCGCGATTGCCCGCCTGTTGAGGTATTCGCCTCAACCGCAGCCGCTGGTGCGGCATTGCTTATCGAAGCCTCTGGAGCCGTCCACGTCCCCCGTGTAGGCACACGCGTCAGCGCGCGCTCAGGTACAAAAACAGGAGCCGAAGCAGAAGCAGGAACTGTCGCCCCCGCGGGTGCCGATGGATTTGAAAACGTTCGGGCTTTCACCGGCGCTTGCGTCGCCTGACGCACCGGCTTTGGAGCCGGTTCGCAAAATGACATCCAGTCATCTCTCCCGGTTGCGGCGCTCCTGGGCTCAGGCACGCTCATTGGCGCCGGTTTCTCCGGAGCAATGCACATTGAAAGCAGGTCTTCCGAAGCGCCCCCGTCACTCGGCACGCTGCCTGCCCAAACTGCCGGGCCGCTCAAAAACGCACCCAACCCCGCCAACCCCGCCCTCAAGATCGAAGCACGTGAATATCTCATGGCCGGAACCCTCAAAAATGCATCAGGGACTCAAACACATCCCCGAGCATACGGGTTCACCCCGGCAATAGCTCGCACATCTTGCAGTGCCAAACTCAGCCTGTCTTCACGCCCCGGTAAATCCACGCCACGCCAAAGGTCAAAGGCGTTGCTTTCAACTCGCTAAAGCCCGCTTCCTGCATCATCCCCAGCATCCCTTCCTTCTCGATGAAGGTGGAAACGCTCTGCGGAAGGTAGTCGTACGCCCCCGTGCTGTCCCGGGCGATCATGCTCGCCGTCCGCGGCATGATCCGCTTGAAGTAAAAGTCGTAAGCGCTGCGGAACACCTTGCTCCTGGGCCGGCCAAACTCCAGCACGATCAGCCGTCCACCCGGCTTAAGCGCCCGGGCGAATTCCTTGATCGCCAGGAGCGGTGTCGCCACGTTCCGAATGCCAAACGCAATGCTCGCCACATCAAACTGCCCATCGGTCACCGGCAGATGCATCGCATCGCCAGTCACAAACCTCACCGGCCCAAGCCCGGCGCTCCCCGCCACTTCCTTGGGGTGTTTCTGCTTGGCGATGTCCAGCATCTCATAGGTGAAGTCCACGCCCAGCACCTCACCGGCGCCCGCGCGTGCAAAGGCAAAGCTCAAGTCGCCCGTGCCGCACGCCACGTCCAGCACCCGGTCGCCTTTGGCGAGGCTCGATGCCTTCACCGCGGCCCGCCGCCACGCCTGGTCGCGCCCCAGCGAATGCACACGGTTGTTCAAGTCGTAGCTGCGCGAAATCGCCGCGAACATCTTTTGCACCCGGCTGGCCTTGTCCTTGACCTCATGCGGGTTGGCAAGGTTTTTGTTCGACCATAGCGGCTGCGTCA
>CAZIWA010000053.1:0-10472 GCA_964542875.1 uncultured Phycisphaeraceae bacterium | reverse complement strand
TCCTTGACCTCATGCGGGTTGGCAAGGTTTTTGTTCGACCATAGCGGCTGCGTCATATATTCAACTTCTTTTGCGCGCTTGTTGATGCCCGGTCGATGATTTTACTTCTTCTTAAGGCCCTTAGCGGTGTCGTCTTTCGTCGCAGGGGCCGGCGCGGGCTTGGGCGCTGCCGGCAGCTTCGCCAGCACGTCCAGCACATTGGCCTTAAAGGGCTCAGGCGCGTAGGTATAGACCCCAGCCTTGGACGCATCCGGGTAAGCCTTGTTGATGTCCGCTTCCAGTTCCTTGATCCGGTTCTGGGTCAGGGGATGGGTCGAGGTCCATTCGCTCAGGCCCCCGGCGCTTGCGCCGCCCGACGCCTTTTCCAAAATCTCCATCACCTGCACCATCGCCAGCGGGTTGTACCCCGCCTTGCTCATGTAACGCAGGCCCAGGTGGTCGGCTTCATATTCGTCATCCCGGCTGAATTTCAGCAGGAACCCTTGCGTTGCCACATTCCCCCCGACGGCGCCAAGCTGGATCAAAGTCGGATTGGCCCCAGCCTGCTCGGCGCCCATCTGCGCGCCCTGAAGCAAGATCGCCGCGCCCTGCTGCTGGGTGATCTGCTTGCCCGCATGCTGGCCCGTCACATGCCCGCACTCATGGCCCAGCACACCCGCAAGCTGCGCCTCGTTGGTCATCCGTGAAAGCAGCCCGCGGGTGATAAACACCTTCCCGCCGGGGATCGCAAATGCGTTCACATCATCCGAATTAAGCACATTAAAGTTCCAAGGCAGGCTCGGCCGCTCCGTCAGTTTGGCCAGCTTCAGACCCAGATTCTTCACATAGGTCTGGACTTCCGGCGAAGGCACCAGCCCGCCGTACTGCTTGATGAATTCTGGTTCCGCTTCGGTCCCCAGTTGGACTTCTTCTGACTCCGAAAGCGCGTAGTAATAACTCTTCCCTGTCGCCGCGTTGGTGGTGCAGCCGGCAGCCCCCGCCAAGGTTAACCCGGCGAAAACCGCTATCGCGAAAACCCGAACGATCCGATTAAGCCGTGACATCATGGGAGTAGCCCTGCTGTTTTAGAAGGTGTGCGATCATTTTATCGCCATCCATGAAACGCGCCGGGCAAAAGCATTTGCCTTGAGTGGCATGAACTTGATCGAAGCCCCCGATAGCCCGAAAACCCGATACCCCGGGTGCATGTGCCGACAAATACCCCAAATGCTTTTACCCTGAACGAAATACATCATCCTTTTGAAAATTCCAGCCCCGCCCTCACATCTGCCGATGAAAGATATGTGACAGATCATTCTCCCAGCATGGTTCAACGTATGGCCGCCGCCCTCCCCGGCTGGCTGCTTCTCATCGCCGGCATGGCCATCACCGCCACTGGCGTTTTTGCCGAAGACTGGTCCAAAAACCATGCCATGTTCTGGCAGCGGGACATCATTAAAACTCAGTCCACCCAGATCGCCGAGCAAAAAAACAACTACGTCATGTTCAACACCGCCTTGGCCAAGGAAGACCCCATCCTCCTTGAACGCCTGGCCATGACCCAGCTCCGCTTAAAGCCTGAACAGTTCGATGTCCCCGGCGTCAGCAAACCCGTCCTTCTGGCCAGCAACACCATTGCCAACCTCAAAGACAAGGGCAAGCCCCTCCAGGCCCGCACCCTCCCTCCCGTCATCCCGGTGGAAGACCTCCTCTCCCACCCCGTTTCCCACCCCGGTGTGAACGTCTCTGAATACCGTCCCCCCTCCTCCACACTGCTTAGCATCTGCTCCGGTAACAGCCGCCTGGGCGTCATCGCCGCAGGCATCTTGTGCATGCTCGCCGGGTTGATCTCGCCTTCCGGCAACCCTGAAGAAGACGAAGCCATGGAAGCCTGATCACGCCTGAATCCACCCTGTTTCCCCAATTCCACACGTTTACACCTTAGACCTCTTTTGCTTCCCGCCCCGTCACGGTTATCTTCTCAAGCAACCCATCACCTTCTCCTGACCGCCGGCCATGCAGCCGGCGGTTTTTTCATACCCGCCAGCAACACAAACGCCCGGGCAAGCCACCTTACCCGGGCGTCTTCAAGCATTCGGCCATCAACGCAGCTTACTTGGGAGCGCTCTCGGGCGTAATCTGCGCCACAAACGCATCCAGCGCCGCAGTCACGTCATTGGTCTTGAGCCGAAGCGCATTGGCCTTGTCGTACGCCGCTTTGGTCACCTTGTCCGCCGACTCCAGGCCCGCACGCGAAAGGTCATTGCCCAGCAGCGTCCGCAGGTCCTTAAGCTGGCTCACCAGCGGCGGATAGTCCGCGTTCAGCGAGTCCACCTGCACAATCAACGCCTGATACTTCGCCTTCGCATCCTTCAGGCTCGCGTCTGCCGCATTCCTCACATCCGGATTGGCAATCAAGTTGATCTGCGAAGCCCGGGAAGCGAAATACTTCCCTGATGACGCCTTAAAGGCCACAATCGAATCCGCATTGTTCTTGGAGCAGCCTTCAACCCTGGAAACCTGGCTCGAATACTTGTCGAAAAGCGCCTTGGAGTTCACCCCGCCTTGGGATGGCGCCGTCAGATCGGTCAGATACTTCGTCGCCAGTTCAACCTCTTTCTGACTGCTGATCAATGTGGCCTGAACGCTCTTGGCATCGTTCAATTGGCTCGTCGCCTGCTGATAAGGTTGTTCCTGGCATCCCGCCATCCCAACCACCGCGATCCCCGCCGCCAGCATCAAAGCGCATGCTCCAAAAGACAACCCCGCACGATTCCTGAGGTTTCGGCTCAACATGATCAACTCCTTTTAAACCACCCGCACAGGCGCGCCTGACCCATCAGACAGGGCCCATGTGGGAACTAATCCCCATATTACTTACAACAAAATGTGAACACCATAAAAAACATTCCCGGCTCAACACAGGGGCGGTCGGAACAATGTAAAAGCCTATATCCCGTCAAATGCAATTGCCCTCATTCCCAGCCCGCCTCACCCCTGGCTTTTCACCCATTCCCACTGCCTGGCGATCCCCTCGGGAATCGATGTCACCGGCCGATACCCAAGCTCTTTTTCGCTGCGTGTCAGATCCGCCCAGGTTCGCTCCACATCCCCCGCCTGCATCGGCAGGCGGTTGATCTTCACCTCTTTGCCCACCACATCCCCCACCGTTGCCAGAAGCTGCGTAAGCGTAATCGGATGATTCCCCCCCAGGTTGTACACCCGGTATCCGTGCCCGCCCTCCTGAGGCGTCCGGCATCGCTCCATCGCGCGCACAATCCCTTCCACAATGTCACCGATAAACGTGTAATCCCGGCTGGTGCTGCCGTCGCCAAACACCGGCACGCTCTTGCCGTCGCGCACCAGTTTCAGGAACTTGTGGATCGCCAGGTCCGGCCGCTGCCTGGGTCCAAACACCGTGAAAAACCGAAGGCACGTCACAGGCAGCTTGTACAGGTGCCAGTACGTGTGGCAGATCAGTTCCCCGGCCTTCTTCGTCGCCGCGTAAGGGCTGATGGGGTGGTCGACATTGTCGTCCTCGGCAAACGGCGCCTTGGGGTTATTCCCGTAAACGCTCGAACTGGACGCGAACACGAATCGCTTCACCCCGGCCTTCACCGCACCATCCAGCACATTCACCGTGCCGTCGAGGTTCACCTGGGTGTAATAATCCGGCCGCTCAATGCTCGGCCGCACCCCCGCCATCGCCGCCAGGTGCACCACCGCCGTCGGCTTGTGCTCCTCAAACGCTTTCAGCACCGCCGCTCTGTCGCGAATATCGGCGCGCACCAGCTTGAATCGTCCGCTCTTCTGCGCCTGAGCGATATTGCCCAACTTCAGCGCCTCGTCATAAAAATCACAAAAATTGTCCAGCCCGACCACCGTCGCCCCGTCAGCCAATAACCGATCAGCCAGGGACGACCCGATGAAACCGGCGGCCCCGGTCACAAGCACAACGTTTGACATATCTTCTCCCTCCAAGGAGCCCCCGGATTTTACTCTCAAAAACCATCCCATGGGCGTCATGCCATATCAAACCCATGCGACATCTCGCACACGCCGGCAAACCTCAAATTCACTCGAGTTCCCCGCCCCCGACACATCAAACAGCCTGCCCCTCAAAAACTCCCCTTCAAACAATCCGCTGCTTGTCCATCGGCAGCGGCTTATGCCGTGCCGCGGCCTCCACCACATCCCGAATCTCATCCATCCTGGGATTGATCTGCAGCGCCTTGCCGTAATATTCCAGCGCCTTGCTGCAATCCCCTTTTTCGCAATAGCAATGTCCGATCCCCGCCATGGCGCCAAAATGGCACGGCATCAGCTTCAGCGCCTGATGGCAATCTTCGATCGCCTCGTCGTACTCACCCAAAAAATAATGCGCTATCGCGCATTGGTTGTAGGCCTCGGCAAAATCTTTATCCAAAGCCGCAGCCTGACGGAAACAATCAATGGCGGCGTGATAATTTTCGCTCTCGATCATCGCCAGACCGTTCTGGAAAGGCTGGCTGGTTTCAGGCCGTCCAAGACGAAACCAAATCGACCACAAACTATGTTCTGCCATTGAGTTAACACAATCGTCAGCATCATGCAGCGCCTTGGCCAGCGCCCCGACCTGCCTTTGTGTCCCGATCAACCCCAGCGTCACCGCCGCCACCCGCCTCACATCCAGATCCGCGCTTTCCAGAAGCTGCCCAACCTGGCAAGGCTTCCAGCGCATCCGGACTTCCTTGGCTAATGCGGTTGGGTCGGCTAAAGCAAGTGCGGGCCGAACCACCTCAATAAATGACTTTTCATCAATCATGTTCATACAACCGGCTCCCAGGCGCCGCCCGTCGCGTCGTGGCAAAACAGGATCAACTGCCGGGCGCGCCAATACGTTAAGCCAGCGCACCCAACCTAAAGCAGGTTCTCTCTTCCTGCGGCGTCATTGTAGGGAGTGTTATGATCAAAGTTCAAATTCCCTTCAAAATGTAGTCTAAGCCCCCGCCTTATCTGCTCTTGCGCCTCAGACTCATCCCCCTTTAATCCACTCCCCCTGAACATAAACCAGATCAGGTAAAGTACCCCTTTACACTTTCACTTTCCGGAGGTCCCATGTCCAGATTCATCCCATCTTTCGCCGCCATCGCTCTCGCTCTCTGCATCACCCTCTTTGCCTTCGCCGCAGACCCCACGCCCACCCCTGACAAAGCCAGGCTCAAGCAAGGCGTTTCTGACGTCCTGCAAGCATGGCGCACATTCACCGTCCCAAAAGAAAGCCTCGTCATCACCGATGAGCCTGCCTTAAAAGTCCTCAACCAGGCGGCCAAAGACCGGGAAGGCCTCAAACTTTTCTTGGAATCCATCAAGTCCGAAACATCCGGCAATTGCCGGACGATCATCGCCGAAACCACCTATTTCAAGCCTCGCGCCGACGTCAACGCGCCTCTGCCCACGCCCATCGTTTTCACTGACATCCTTAAAGTCTGCATCAAGGATGGCCAGGCTCACCTCACCAGCATCGAGCTCAAAACCACCACTGCGGAATTCAAAGCCCGCTACGCCCAATCCGTCGAAAAATACAAGGCGAAACTCGCCCAGGCGCAAACCACCCGCGATCAGGCCCGTGCCCGCATCGGCATGTTCATCGACAGCCAGATCTACATGGACCACGACCTGTTTTTCAGCATCGCCCAGTGGTTTCACGACCTCCCCAAAACCGAGATCGACCCCAAAACCTGCGACATGGCCGTCACCCTTCTGGACCGCCAGGAGCAGAACTTCGGCCTCGATGAGAAGCAAAAAGCGCTCAAAGAAGACTTCATCAAGCGCAAAGAACTGCTCGAAAAAGAAAACGCCGCTAAATCCTCAGCCCAATGATTCGTAAAACCCATTCCTAACCAAAACTCTATGGATTTAGGCGCAATGGCACTCGTATCCAGATGCTCTCATTCGATTCTCGATGAAGTCACAGAAGTCACACTTAAGTCCCTCTCTCATTGACCTCAAAGCGGAGTTTAAGCACACCACTCCAACAAGCTGCCCTCACCGGCATTTGTTGATTTCCCCTCAATCCCACACGTTAGAATCTCCCCCAACCAGCGCCGCGCTGGCCTTTGATCCATAAATCCATACGCAGAGTTTGAACCCCTCCGCGTTATCATGCGTCTCAACACCTATGGCCGCAGCAAACACAGTACTCGACACCAAAGCGCTCTTCGAAGTCACGGTCAACCACTACCTGGCTCCGATCAAGCAATACCTCGATGACCCTTCCGTCACCGAAGTGATGATCAACACCCACGAGCAGATTTTCATCGAACGCGCCGGCAAAATCGAGCGCGTTCCCGCCCGGTTCACCGATCAGGAAGCCTACGAAGCCGCGATCAACAACATCCTGCAGTTCACCGGCAAGAGCTATTCCGACGACTCGCCGCTTATCGATACCCGCCTCCCCGATGGCTCACGCGTCCACGTCGCCAAGGCTCCCTGCGCACGTTTTGGCACCGCGGTCAGCATCCGTAAATTCAATAAGGAAGCACTCAACGTCGAAAAACTCGTTCAGCTCGGCTCCTTCACCAACCAGGCGCGAGACTTCCTCAACGTCGCCGTCCACGCTGAACAAAACATCCTCGTCGCAGGCGGCACCAGCTCCGGTAAAACCTCGCTCCTCAATGCGCTCTCCAGTTTCATCCCCTCTTCCCAGCGCATCGTCGTCATCGAAGACTCCGCGGAACTCCAGCTTCAAAAAGAACACGTCATCTCCCTGGAAGCAAAGCCCGCGGACCGCTACGGCAAAGGCGCCGTCACCATCCGCGACCTCTTTAAAGCCAGCCTCCGTCTGCGCCCTGACCGCATCGTCATCGGTGAAGTCCGCGGCGGCGAAGCCCTCGAAATGATCCAGGCCATGACCTCCGGTCACGGCGGCTCCATGGGCACGCTCCACGCCAACAACCCCGCCGACGCACTCAACCGCCTCGAAACCATGGCCATGATGAGCCAGGTCGAACTCCCCCTCCATGCCATCCGTTCTCAGATCTCCAGCGCCATCGATATCGTCGTCCAGGTCAGCCGGCACGTCGGCGGCAGACGCTGCCTCACACACATCACCGAAATCGAACCCCTCGGTGCGGACGGACGCTACGTCACACGCGATATCTTCAAACTTCAAACCGTAAAATCTTCCACTGGTAAAAAAAGTTTGCAATTAGTATGGACAGGTGAACGTTCAAGTATGGCGGGCAACTTAAAGCCCGGTGAAGATGAACTGATCACAGACCTGATCAAACCCATCTTCGAGCCACCAGCAGGAAAAGTTATTCATAACGAGGACGATGCCATTGAACCAGCCCATTGAAAAAATCAGTGAAAATACCGGGGAGTTTCAACCCCGGACGCTCGCTGGGCTGGTCAAGGAAGACTCCGGCGCAACCACCCTGGAAACCGCCCTGCTCCTGGCCGTCATCGCCGTCCCGTCCTACTACATCCTTAATGCTTGCCTCGGGATGCTGGTGGACCACTATAAAATGACCACAACCCTCCTGGCTCTACCGTTGCCTTGAGGGAAACAATTGTCCCTGTGGATCGTGATACAGTAAGTAAAGCTTTTAGCAAAGGAACCAACCATGAAAACCGCTTTCAATTTCGTCAGTGATCGGATGTACAAGCTCGTCAAGGAAGACCGCGGCGCTGAAGGTCTGGAAAAACTCCTGATCGTCGCCGCAGTCGTTCTCCCCCTGCTTGGCGTCCTCCTTTTCTTCAAGACCCAGATCACCGATTGGCTCAAGTCCAACTGGTCTGAAATCAAGGAACGCGACGAAGCCAAGACCGGCTCCGACCCGTTCTAAAACGCTCCGCCAGCTCCCCCTGACGTGAGGCTGACCGGCTTGATTGGCTTTCTGATAAGGACGGCATGAACGCAGCAGCACCCTTTGCTTACGCCGCGCTGCTTGCCATCCTGGCATGGTCTGCCTGGTCGGACGTCAAGACTGAACGCATCCCCAATATCGTCACAATCCCTGCGATTTTCGCAGGGATTGTTTTTTGGGCCGTCGCCGCCCTCATCGCCGGCGAAAGCGTTGTTGAGGCCATGAAGGCCTCCGCCTATGCCGGGCTGGCCGCGTTTGTCCCTTGCGCCTTCTTTTTCATCCTCGGGCTCATCGGCGCCGGTGACGTCAAAGTCATGACCGTCGTCGGTACCTGGAGCGCCAGTTATGCCTGTGTCATGGGCACCGCTTTTTACGGCCTGATCGTCCTCATTCCCATCACGATCTATCTGTTGATCAAAAAAGGCATCGTCAAGCAAACCCTAAACCGGCTCTATCTGGTCATGATGACCCTCGCCGCCAAGAAAGCGCCTGACCTGGAAAACGACGAAACCAAGATTCCCCTGGTCGTCTGCATTTTCATCGGTTGCACAATCGCAGGTGTGGAGCACCTTCTGGGTTACAAGTTTCCTTGGACCTGAAAACCGCCACCACCTGTTAAATTTCAACGTAAATCTATATTTAGAATAACGTTACACAAATACATTACGTGAGTTTCACGTCCAGACCAGTCGGCTTCACCCGCAAATTGATTGCTGTTTTACATCCACAGTGTGCAATCACCGCACATTCAACCGCGTTTTAACTTACAGTCGTTGGGAACTACACTTAGACCCAGGCGTCCTACGATTAAAGGCGATCCATGCAGGTCCTAAGCTCACAATTCGTATTCGGGGCCAGTTGGCTCTCTTCAGGCCTCACCAATCCACTTGGGTTGTTTTGCCTCGTCAGCATGGCCGTAAGCGTCGTGCTTATTGCCCTGCTCTCAAGCGCCATCTACCGCTCACGCGCGTTTCACATCCCCTTGCGTCGCCGCTTGATTGAGATCGTCACCAGCGACTCCGGCACCGCCACTGTGGAGTTTGCGCTCGTCTGTCCAGTGCTGCTCTTCATGGCGCTGCTGCTGGCGCAGACCACGCTTGTCATGTCGGGCAACCTTTTTGTGAACTACGCTGCCTACATGGCCACCCGCGCCGCGATCGTGCAAATCCCCATCGATCGCGTTGAAGAAGGCTATGAGTCCGCCAACCAGTTCAGCAATTCGCCTGATTCCTCCAAATACCGGGCCATTCAGCGCGCTGCGGCGCTGGCGCTTTTGCCCGTCGCGGGTCAGCTTAAGCAAGGCAATGATGCCGTCACCAGCCAGTTGGCCTTTGGCATGGCCAAGTACTATCAGAACTACGGCAAAGAACCCGGCAACTGGGTGACAAAGCAGTTGGAAGCCAAAGCCAACTATGCCATGCAAAACACCGCCATCGCCCTTTACGAAACCGAACCTCAAGCCGACAAAGTCGTCTACAAGGAACTCCCCCCCGAAGGCTTCACCTTCGGCCCCAGGGACCCGATCACCGTTCGGGTCGAACATAAGTTCAGCCTCGCCTTCCCTTACGTCGGCGCAGCCTTTGCCGACGGCAGGCTCCCCGACAACGCCGGCGGCGGGCTCTACACCAAAATCACCGCTTCCTGCACACTGACCAACGAAGGAATCATCGACGCTTTCCCCGAGATTCCGACCATCCGAAATCCCCCCTCGGGCCGCAAGTAGGACCCAGGGATAATAAACCCCTCTGCGATGGGGCAGAGGTAGCAAACAGGGGCGTTCCGTGAGCATCAGGCAACCCCTGATCCAAACGGAACGTAGTTTGTTTTTAAACTCTCCGGGTCACTAATTAAGAGTACAATCCTTCCATGAGTCCAGGACCAAATCAATCCAGCCACGCCCCTCTCAAAATCGGCGACAAGCTCGGTAAATACGACATCACCGCACAGATCGGCGCAGGCGGCACTGCCATCGTGTGGAAAGGCCATGACAAGCTGCTCGACAAATACGCAGCCATCAAGCAGCTCCTCCCACCCGAAAGCGATTGGGAAAACGCCAAGGAACGCTTCATCGAAGAAGCCGAAACCCTTAAACGCGTCTCCCGCCTCAGCAAGCACACCGTCTCCGTCCTCGACACCCTCAACGAGTCTCGGGGCATGTTCATCATCATGGACTACATCGAGGGTCAATCCCTCGAACAGCTCCTGGCCTCCCACCCAGACCCCATGAACGAACGCCAGGCCCTGGGCATCGTCGGCGGCATCGCCCTCGCCCTGGACGCCATCCACGGCGCAGGCGTCATCCATCGCGACATCAAGCCCTCCAATATCCTCCTGCCAAAAAGCGGCGGGCTCAAAGTCGTCGACTTCGGCGTCGCCGCTTTCATCGACAGCCAGGAAACCATGTCTGCCGGCACCGTCCGCTACATGGCCCCTGAACTCTTCGGCGACGGCAAGGCCGACGGCCGGGCAGACATCTACTCCCTTGGCTTCATCGCTTACGAAATGCTCGCCGGCCGCGCCAAGTTTGAAGAAGCCTTCCGCATCATCATGAAGGACCAGCGCAACGCCGCATTGCGCTGGATGAAGTGGCACACCAACCCACGCGTCAAGCCCACCCCGCTTAACCAGCTCAACCCCGCCATC